>DCDU01000003.1:4218-11308 GCA_002316585.1 Firmicutes bacterium UBA1047
GAAATAGATGTAAATGCATTTACATATTTTTTAGGTACGGATGCAGTTCCCGTAGTAAGAGGTGCAGGGGATTATTTGACTTATTTAAGTCCCTTTGCATATATGGTTAATGAAGACGGAAGCTTAGTGAACATTGATGATGAGCAGGCAATAGCCGAAGCCTATGCGCAAGGTGCGGTGCCCATGATGTCGATAGTTAATTTCACTAGTAATGTCGCAGGTGAAAATATTGCACATAATGTTTTAAATAACCCCGATATAGTCGATACATTACAGCAAAATATTATCAATATAATGAAGGATAAGGGATATAGAGGATTAAACATTGATTTTGAATATGTTCTTCCGGAAGACAGAGAAGCTTACAACAATTTTTTGGAAAGTACAGTTAACAAATTGCATGATGAGGGTTTTTTTGTTTCAACATCTTTGGCGCCAAAATTAAGCGATGAGCAAAAAGGACTTTTGTATGAAGCTCACGACTATTCTGCCCACGGAAGGTTAGCGGATTTTGTTGTCCTTATGACTTATGAATGGGGATGGAGGGGAGGACAGCCGAGAGCTATATCTCCAATAAACGAAGTAGAAAAAGTTTTGGATTACGCCGTATCTGTTATTCCAAGAGATAAAATATTAATGGGATTCCAAATATATGCGAGAGACTGGAAAATTCCTTTTGAAGAAGGTCATGAGGCTGATACAATCAGCGTTCAGCAGGCAATGGAAATAGCATATGAGCATATGTCCGAAATTAAATATGACTATGTAAGCCAGTCACCATATTTTCATTATACTGATGCGGAAGGAAATGCTCATGAAGTTTGGTTTGAAGATGCGAGAAGCGCTCAGGCGAAATTTGATGCGGTGAAGGACTACGGATTAAGAGGAATAAGCTACTGGGGATTAGGATATGAATTCCCGCAAAACTTCCCTCTGTTAAGCGACAATTTTCAAATCAGAAAGGGCACTATAGGGACGGACCTTGAAATTCCTAGTATAGAATGACAGTAATGACTTATATTAAATTAAGAAGCATGCTTTTTTAGTTCTTCAGCGGGATAGCTGAAAAAAACGGATGTTGATATTTTAAACAGGTGTGAAACTAAATGATTTAATACGTAAAACGGGATGGCAGGGAAAAACTCAACTTTCCCGTTTTTTCATTAAGTCGGGCAGGTGTGCCATTAACGGTATAAAGTACAATAATACGGCATAGGGTATTGCTTTCGCATCAACGGCAATTGTTGCAAGAGGCACAGCTATTGCGACACTCCAAGGAAAAAGCTCGGCAATAAGAATTACTGTGTTTTCAATGTCAATAGCTATATGGCTTTTTGTCAATCCTTTTTCTTTGTAAATATTGTGCATAAGGTCATAGGTTAGCAATATAGGAAGTGTTTGGTTGCAGCAGAAAGCGCAAGTAACAATACTTGTAAAAACTGTTGTCATATAAACTCCGACTTTTTTACTCATTTTTACCAAGAACCCCTGAATATCATGAAGCATATCAGTTCCTTCAAATATACCTGAATAAGAGGATGCTATCGACACTATAAATGAAACTGAAACCATGGACATTAAGCCGCCGCCTGAAATTATTCCCGAAAGCTCAGAATCTGTCTTTAATTCATATCCGACAATCATTGTTTTAATTATTTCCTGCCAGGTTAAATTTTGAAAAAAATAACAAACAAAAATGGCTATTATTATACTGCACAGCATTGATACTTTTACACTTTTTTTAAATGCCGCCATCAAGAATATAACGAGTGCAGGCAGTATTGTTGCAATGTGCAGATTAAAATAAACTGAAAACTCCTCGATTAATCTGTTATTTGCAACGTTTATTGGATTTTCTTTCGATAAGAACAAATATACAATTACAGCGGCTGAAAAAGGCAAGGCTCCCGTAATAAACATCTTTTTTACATTGTCGTACAAATCAGTCTCTGTTACCATTGCTATTAAATTTGCACTGGAGGATATCGGTGAACATCTGTCTCCGAAGAAGGCTCCGGATATAATCGCTCCTGCTGCTACATAAATATTAACGCCGCCGCTTTTAGCCAAAACTATCAGTACAATTCCAATTGTTCCCGCAGTTCCGAAGCTTGTACCAAGTACGAAGGAAACAAAGCAGGATAATATAAAAGCAAATAAAATAAAATAATCAGGATTCATTGCATTTGTGCCGTAATAAACAAAAAACGGAATTGTGCCGCTTGCTCGCCATAAAGCTGTAATAATTCCTATTAAAGCAAAAATGGGAATTAATGAAAGTGATTTTTTCATGCCCTTTGATATCATTTGAATTATATTTTTTAATTTGTGACCCCTATGTAATGCTGTTAAAGAAAAAGATATCATTCCTATAAGTAAGGGAAAAATAGTGTTAATTTGATTAAAGATGCTGTAAATCAAAGATAAGGTAAAAATAACTATTGCAAGTATAAAGTCCATGTCTTATGTCTCCTGTAAATTCAAGTAATTATATTATATTACCATTTCTGAAAAAAACAAGCTTAAAAGTGTTAATTTTGAAGGTCATACCCGGAATGACGGAGTAAGGATGCACGAAGTGTTCGGTGCAACATAAAAGTTGTTGATAAATGATTAAAAGTATTATAGAATTAGAATAGATAACGTTTGCTTAAGTACCGTTATTATATAAGGAGGAATTATGGATAAAGAAAAGTTAAGCAAAATGAATTTTTCGACGAGGGCTGTTCACGCCGGTTATAAGCCAAATGAATATGGAGCATTGGCTACTCCGATTTATCAAACTTCTACATTTGTATTTGATTCCGCGGAACAAGGGGGAAGGAGGTTTGCGTTAGAGGAAGAGGGATATATTTATACCAGACTCGGGAATCCAACCTGCACTCAAGTTGAAGATAAGTTAGCTTCACTTGAAAACGCTGAGGCTGCTGTTGCAATGTCTTCGGGAATAGGTGCAATAACTTCGGTAATATGGGCATTGGTAAGTGCCGGAGACCACATTATATCTGCCAAAACGTTGTATGGGTGTACTTTTGCTTACATGAACCACGGGTTAACAAGATTTGGTGTTGAAGTAGATTTTGTTGATACTTCTGACCCTGAAAATGTCAGGAGAGCAATGAAGCCAAATACTAAAATTGTTTATTTGGAAAGCCCTGCTAATCCCAACATGCTTTTGACAGATATTAATGAAGTATCAAAAATTGCACATGAAAGTAATTGTATTGTTATGGTTGACAATACCTATTGTACTCCTTTTATACAAAGACCTATAGATTTGGGAGCAGATGTTGTTGTTCATTCCGCAACTAAGTATTTAAATGGTCACGGGGATGTAATTGCAGGATTTGCGGCAGGTAAAAAAGATATTATTGATGAAGTGAGATTAGTTGGAATAAAGGATTTGACCGGCTCCGTATTAAGTCCGTTTGATGCATATTTGATTAACAGAGGAATGAAAACACTGGAAGTAAGAATGGAAAAGCATTGCTCCAATGCACAAAAAGTTGCGGAATTTCTTGAACAGCATCCTGCAATAGAATGGATCGGTTATCCGGGTCTGAAAAGTTTCCCCCAATATGAGCTTGCTAAAAAACAAATGTCGCTTCCGGGAGCTATGATTGCTTTTGAAGTAAAGGGAGGACTTGAGGCGGGAAGGATACTGATGAATTCGCTTGAGCTTTGTTCTTTGGCGGTAAGCCTCGGAGATACCGAAACATTAATTCAACACCCCGCTTCCATGACACATTCTCCTTATACTCCGGAAGAAAGGGCATTAAGCGGCATTTCGGAAGGCCTTGTTAGACTTTCAATAGGCTTGGAGCATCCGGACGATATAATAAATGATTTGAAATTAGCATTGGATAAATTAGCGTAAATTAGACGTACAGCGTGCATTCAAGGTCAGTCTTCAATATGCCATAAATTTCAGTGAATAAATAAATTAAATTTTATAACAATATATCCGAGGTGATTTTAATGGCTAAAGCAGGAATGAGAAGACCGGATCCACGTGAACCCCATGGAACAGAAAGCAACAAGAAACAGCATTTTAACAAAAACGATGTTCCGCCGGTGCCTGAAATACAAGGAAAAGCCAAGTACGGAAATAAAAAGGCGAAGCAAATAATTATTAATGCTGTTCACCATAAAGAATTAGAATAAATTTATTAGTTAATTTGTATTATTTAAAAAAACAATAGGAGGAATTTCTATGAGAGCAGAAGTTGACAGGGGAGCTTGCATCAGCTGCGGACTGTGTGAAACAGTTTGTCCCGATGTTTTTGAATTAGATGACGAAAGTATTTCTGTAGTGCTGGTTGATCCTATACCTTCGGAATTTGAGGACTGTGCCAAAGAAGCTGAAGAGGGCTGTCCTACAGATGCAATTCATGTTGAGTAAAGTATTAATGAAAGGCTGTTACGCTTAAGTGCGGCAGCCTTAATAAATTGGTAGAAAAATAATAGATTGTTTGCTATACTATAATTGGGTGGTGAGCATATGAAATATTTAATCGGAATTGATGCGGGAGGAACAAAATCAGAGCTGATTGCTTATGAACTTAACGATAATCCTATTATAAATATAATGGGAGGATTCGGAAATCCTTCGGTAAACTTAGATAAAACTGTTAATAACATAATATCCCTGATTTATGACTGCGTAAATGAGTTGGGAAGAGAAAATTGTCAGCTTATTGCAATTGGAATGGCAGGTGTTGAAACAGGCAATTATGCAGAATTGATTAAAAAATATGTGGAGGGCGCTTTTGTAACAGATACAATAGTTTTGAATGACGCTGAAATGGCATGCAAGGCATACTTTGGAAATAGGGATGGAATTTTAGTCATATCCGGGACAGGCTCCTCTTGTTTCGCTCAAAAAGACGGAAAGGGAGAAATGGTCGGCGGATGGGGTCATCTATTAGGTGATGAGGGAAGCGGTTACCATACGGTTATGCAGGTTTTTAAAAATATAATTTACAAGTTCGACAGAAATATTCCCTTCGGCAATTTGTGCAAAGCTATGACAGAAATAGTAGGGGGTTTCACACGCTCCGATATTATGAATTTTATATACAGCAATGAAAAAAATAAAGTCGCTGCCCTTTTCCCTGTAATAGTCGATTATGCAAGAGAAGGAGAGCCTTATGCGGTAATGCTTTTAGAAAATGCAGGAAAATATCTTGCAGAGCTTACCGAAGTGGCATATAAAAAGAAAAATTTTAAAGGTCAGGTTAAAATAGGATTAAAGGGAGGCGTTTTTCATAACAGCTGCTCGATGCTTTCTGCATATATGGGTGAAATACAAAAAAGGTTAATTTCATATGACATAATAGACGAAGATATTTCAACCGCCAAGGCGGTATGCAACATTTTTAAAGAAAGATAATACAATGAGCTCTTGATATTGCTCAAGATGATAAATTGATAAATTAAAAACGGTGCTCGCATGAGCACCGTTTTTAATCACTGCCAAATAAGTTTCCTATTCCAATATTTCCAAGTAAGCTGGCTTCACCCTTGGAGCTGCTGCCGCCGCTTTTTTTGCTTGCAGAATATATTCTGTCGGCAATTCTGCTGAATGGAAGCGACTGCATCCATACCGAGCCGGGACCTCTCAGGGTTGCTAAGAACAGCCCTTCACCACCGAATAATGCACTTTTTACATTGCTTGCAAATTGAACATCATAATCTACTCCTTGAGTAAATGCCACCAAACAGCCGGTATCTAATTTAATCATTTCTCCGGGAGCCAATTCTTTTTTTATAATTGTGCCGCCGGCATGCAGAAATGCAAAGCCGTCTCCTACCAATCTCTGCATTATAAATCCTTCTCCGCCGAATAGTCCGGCACCTATTTTTTTCTGGAATGCTATTGATATTTCGATACCCTTTGCAGAACACAAATATGAATCTCTTTGACAAATAATTTGTCCGCCGTAATCAGGCAGATTGACAGGTATTATTTTTCCCGGATAAGGTGCTGCAAATGCAACAACCTTTTTATCAACACCCTTGTTTGTAAATGTTGCCGTAAATAAATTTTCTCCTGTAAGCACTCTTTTACCTGCTGTAGCTAACATTCCCTTAAAGCCCTTGGTTTTTTCGCTGCCGTCCCCAAACATAGTATCCATTTCAATACTTGAATCCATGTACATCATTGCACCCGGCTCTGCAATAATTGTTTCTCCGTAATCAAGACCTATTTCGACAAACTGAATGTCGTCCCCAAAAATTTTGTAATCAACATCGTGAGCTATTCCCATAAATCCTCCTTGTAAAGACTATTTAATCCCCAATCCATTTATAGAATAGCAAACATTTCCATAAAATGCAATAATAAAATTATCTTGTTTTATTCAGATTAAATTTATATAATATAGTACAGGGTTTTTAAAAGTAAGGAATTAGCGGAGAGTTTACAATATTATTTGGTAAAGCGGGATAAGATGGAAAAATTTGAGGAAATAGAAAGAAGCATTATAAAAAAGTACAGAAAATCAATATGGTCAAAATTCATTTCAGCAATAAAGGAATATAAATTAATACAAGATAACGACAAAATTGCAGTCTGTATTTCCGGTGGCAAGGATTCGATGCTTATGGCTAAATGCATGCAGCACCTTCAAAAATACAGTGAGATTAAATTTGAAACTGAATATATAGTGATGGATCCGGGATATAATGAAGTTAACAGGCAACAAATAATCGAGAATGCAAAGCTATTGAATATCCCCATAAGAATTTTCAACACACCTATATTTGAAATTGTAGACAGGGTTGATGAAACACCATGTTATTTATGCGCCAGAATGCGAAGAGGATATTTGTACAGAAATGCCAAAGAATTAGGATGCAATAAAATCGCATTAGGTCACCATTTTGATGATGTAATTGAAACAGTACTGATGAGCATGCTCTATGCTGCAGAAATAAAAACAATGATGCCTAAACTTCGCAGTACCAAGCATGAAGGAATGGAGCTGATAAGACCGATGTATAAAATACATGAAGAGGATATAATTGCGTGGAAAAAATATAATGATTTGCAATTTATCCAATGTGCATGCAGATCGGAAGAGCACAC
>DCDU01000003.1:11449-20995 GCA_002316585.1 Firmicutes bacterium UBA1047
GAGGATGCGGGCTCTAAACGACAAGAAATGAAAATATTAATAAAAAAATTAAGACAAGTTAATTCAAATATTGATACAAATATTTTTAGAAGCATACACAACATAAATTTGGATACTGTCATAGGATATCGGCGAGGAAACATTTATTACAATTTTGTTGATTCTTATGATAAAATAACTAATGATTAAATTAAATGTTTGAAATATATTGATTAAGGGTATTATTTTAAATTAATGGAGGGAAATACATTGGGTAGAAGTGGTGGTTCAGGAGGCAGAAGCGGCGGCGGCTCCTTTGGCGGAAGCAGGGGAAGCGGCGGACGAAGCGGCGGGTTTGGAGGAGGATTTTCTTTAGGCAGCCGAGGTTCATCCGGAAGCAGAAGCGGCGGTTCCTTTGGCGGAACAAGCGGCGGCGGAATGTTCGGCGGCGGCAGGAAATCCTCTAATTCGGGGTTTGGTACAGGTTTTCTCTTAGGCAGGGCAACAAAATCTTCGGGTGGCGGCGGTTATTACGGCGGCGGGTATACAAGACCTCCAAGGTCTTCCGGCGGAAGCGGCTGCGGGTGCGTCACGATTGTTATTGTTTTAGTAATTTTATTGTTTGCATCTATTATTATTTTTTTAATCTCAGGGCAAATGAATGGGGTTGACGGGAGTAACATAACTATTTCTACTGTTGAAAGGGTGGCTCTCCCACCGGGCTCCGTAAATGAAACGGGGTATTACACCGACAATTTAGGCTGGATTAATAATGAAACAAAGCTAATCAGCGGTTTAAAACACTTTTACAAAGAAACGGGAGTTCAGCCGTACTTATATTTGACGGATACAATCAATGGCTCACATTCACCTACGGAATCTGAATTAGAATCATTTGCCAACAGTCTGTATGATGAGTTATTTACGGATGAAGCTCATTTGCTTTTAGTTTTTTTTGAATATGACAACAGGTATATGGACTGGTACGTTGCAGGTACTCAGGCAAAGAGCGTTATTGACAGAGAAGCGGCAGATATATTGCTTGATTACATAGACAGATACTACTATGAAAATAATTTAGGCGATGAGGAATTTTTCAGCAAATCCTTCAGCGATGCAGCCGACAGAATTATGACGGTAACCCGCTCACCATGGATTACGGTATTTATTGTAATAGGGATAGCGATTTTGGCAATTTTACTTTTCATATGGTGGAAAAAATCAAAAGAGCAAAAGAACTTAGAAGATAAAAGAAGAGAAGAAATGTTAAAAACTCCTCTAGATAAATTCGGTAACACGGAAGCAGAGGACCTTATGAAAAAATACCAGGATGATAATGAACAATAAAATAATCTGCCAATGGGCAGTAACAAATTAAGGAGGAAAAATGGCAATATTAGAAAGATTCAACGATATTATAAAAGCAAACATAAATGTTTTGCTTGACAAATTGGAAGATCCGGAGAAGATGATTGATCAATATTTGGAAAATATGATGAAGGATCTCGCAGAGGTAAAACAAAGCACGGCAGAGGTTATAGCAGAAGAAACACGCACCAAGAGATTAGTTGACGAAAACCAGAGAGAGGCTTCCAAATACGGTGAATTTGCAAAGAAGGCATTGATGGCGGGCAATGAGGGAGACGCAAGAACATTTGTCAATAAAAAACAAGAATTAGAAAATGTAGGGGCAGGGCTGATGACAGCCTATGCGGCTGCTCATGAAAATGCAATTAAGATGCGCCAGATGCATGATAAATTAACCTCTGACATAGAAGAGTTAAAACAAAGGCGTATAATGATTAAATCAAAAGTTAAAGTTGCTAAAACACAGGAAACTTTAAATGAAGCAACTCAGGCAACAAAGAAAATATCCGGTGCAAAAAGTGCTTTTGAACGTATGGAAGATAAAGCAAGCCGCATGCTGGATGAAGCAAATGCAATGGCAGAGCTTAATATGGAGCCTATAGATGAAGCAAAAGCTTTGGAAGAAAAATATGCTTCAATGAGCAATGTATCAGTAGATGAAGAACTTAATAAATTAAAAGAAGAACTTGGATTATAAGAACACAACCCGCATGCGACCAAAAATTGCTGTCGGGTAACCGGGAACATTTTTGTTCCGCAATCAGAAAAGCTGCCTAAAGGCAGTTTTTTTAAAGGATAAAGGAGTTGACACAAACATATAAATTTATTAATATGTACTTATATTATTTAATTTTTATGAAGAATTAAAGGGAGCAGTATGATTAATTATGTTGATTTACAAAATATGATTGACTCAATGTATGAGGGTGTATTATTCATTGATAATAAAAACAACCGGATTGTCAACAGACAGTTTAAAAGAATCTTTGATATAGTTGGCGAGGATAATAAGGCGCTAACTAAGGTCTTGGAAGAGTATAAACTGTTTAATTTCACAAATCATGATGGTTACGCAGAAAGTGAAATTTTTATCGGCAGCAAAAAGATAACTATTGAATCCTTTTGCTATCGTTATCTTAATATTTTTGAATTTGATATTATATTGTTTAAAGAAACAACTGAGATTTCTGAGGCAAGAGATGAAATAGAAGAACTTAAATTAGCTTTGAACTCTTTGAAAGACGTATTGGACACTGCTTATCAGGGATTTGTTCTTGTTAATGAGGAAGGTATAATAATTAAATGGAATTATGAAAAGCTTTTTGGCATTAAAGAAGAAGAGGCATTAGGTAAACATGTGGAAGATGTAATAGAAAATACGCGTCTTCACATTGTAACAAAAACAGGAAAAAAAGAATTATATGATGTTCAAAGGATTCAAGGACATGATATGATTGCCAGCAGAACTCCTATTATCAAAGACGGTAAAATTATGGGAGCTGTGGGAACGGTTTTATTTAAGGATATAAAGGAATTTACAGATTTAGGCAAAAAACTTAAAACACTTGAAAGCACCGTAGATAAATACAAGAGTGAAATCAGCAGGATGTACCATGCCAATTACAATTTTGATGATATTATTACCCAAAACGTTCATATGCTTGATTTGATTGATATTGCAAAAAAAGCTGCAAATTCTACTTCAACAATATTAATTGAAGGGGAAAGCGGGACAGGCAAGGAATATTTTGCGCATGCTGTACATGAGGAAAGCAACAGAAGATTAGCACCATTCATAAGAATAAACTGTGCGGCAATACCGCATGAGCTGCTGGAGTCAGAACTTTTCGGCTATGAAGCAGGCGCATTTACAGGAGCTAAAAGAGAAGGTAAAATAGGGAAGTTAGAGCTTGCAAACGGCGGTACTGTACTGCTGGATGAAATAAGCTCAATGCCGTTGAGTATGCAGGCTAAATTGTTAAGAGTTTTGGAAGAAAGAGAATTCGAAAGAATAGGTGGCAATGCCTCAATAAAAATTGACATAAGACTTATTACCTGCACTAATGATGACCTTGAACATCTTGCTAATAAAAACAGATTTCGACAAGATTTATATTATAGATTAAATGTTGTTAAAATAAAGATTCCTCCTTTAAGAAACAGGTTGGATGATATACCTTGCTTGTGCGACAATATTCTTAATAAACAAATGCAAAGCGTTGGATTAACTTCTAAATCGGTAACAGACAGAGCTATTTTTGCTTTAAAGCTGTATAGCTGGCCGGGAAATGTCAGAGAATTGAGAAACATTCTTGAAAGGGCCGCTAATATGTCTATCGGCAATTACATAGACATTCAGCATTTGCCGGACTTTATCAGCGAAAAGCTGAATGACGATGTTATTAAGACGGATGTGCATACACTAAAATATAAATTAGCCGAAGCAGAGGTACACGCAATTGTTGAAGCTTTAAAACATTGCAATGGGAACAGAACAGAAGCCGCTAAGATGCTAGGTATTCATAGAACCGCATTATATAAGAAACTTGACGGTTATGGTATTGATATAAAGACCATTCAAGTGTAGAAGTTTGTCTACATTTTAAAATAATGTAGATGATTATCTACAAGTGTAAATTTTATGCAAATCAAAACAAAAGATTATAATAACTTTTTTTTCGACAAGAAGGTGTAGAATATTATCTACATCTTTTATGATTTTTAAAATCAATTCTTACTATAAAATTAATACTTATTTAAGAAAACGTTCAAATTTCAACATTCTAAAATTGTTTAAAAATAAACAAACAATTGGCATGATAATTGCTTTATAAATAATGTGAATAATTTTAGATAATTATTTTATAATACAAAAGGAGGTCAGTGATGAGAGAAGTTGTTATTGTAAGTGCTGTAAGAACACCTATTGGAAGCTTCGGCGGAAGCCTCAAGGATGTATCAGCTGTTAAGCTTGGTGCTACAGCAGCTAAAGAAGCACTTAACAGGGCAAATGTTAATCCGGAATTGGTTGACGAAGTTATTTTCGGGAATGTTCTTCAGGCAGGAATCGGACAAAACTTAGCAAGACAAGTATCGGTAGCAGTAGGGATACCTATAGAAGTTCCTTCCGTGACAATCAATAAAGTATGCGGCTCCGGATTAAAAACCGTTCAACTTGCTGCTCAGGCAATAATGTGTGGGGAAGCTGATATCGTTCTTGCAGGCGGTGCAGAAAATATGAGCCAGGCACCATATATTGTTCCCAAAGCAAGATGGGGATTGAGAATGGGCGATGGTGTAATTATCGATACCATGGTAGCTGATGGATTGATTGATATTTTCAATAATTACCATATGGGAATTACAGCAGAGAACATTGCAGAACAGTGGAACATTAGCAGACAGGAGCAGGATGAATTCGCGGTAAGAAGTCAAAATAGAGCAGAAGCAGCAATTAAGAGCGGAAGATTTAAGGATGAAATTGTACCTGTGGCAATACCGCAAAGAAAAGGTGACCCAATAGTAATAGATACAGATGAATTTCCAAGATTCGGTACTACCATCGAAGGTATGGCGAAGTTAAAACCTGCTTTTAAAAAGGATGGAACCGTAACAGCAGGTTCTTCGTCCGGTATAAATGACGGTGCGGCCGCAGTGCTTGTTATGTCGAAGGAAAAGGCGGATGAACTTGGAATTAAGCCTTTGGCTACAATTGTATCATTTGCATCTGCCGGAGTTGATCCGTCAATCATGGGATACGGACCGGTTCCAGCTTCAAAAAAAGCATTGGCTAAAGCTAATATGACAGTGGAAGACATTGACTTAACAGAAGCTAATGAAGCTTTTGCCGCCCAATCCTTGGCTGTAGTAAAAGATTTGGGATTGGACCCTGAAAAAACAAATGTTAACGGTGGAGCTATTGCATTAGGACACCCTATAGGATGTTCCGGAACAAGAATTCTTGTTACATTAATCCACGAAATGATAAAAAGAGATGCCCGTACAGGCTTAGCAACATTATGTATAGGCGGAGGACAAGGGACAACGCTTATTGTGAAAAGATAAATAAGGAGGGCTTAAATGAACAAAGTAATTTCTTTGAATGAGGCTGTAAATATGATTCATGATGGTATGACTATCATGGTTGGCGGATTTTTAGGATGCAAAAACCCATTCAAGATAGTAGATGCTATCGTTGATAAAGGCGTTAAGGATATTACTTTAATCGCAAATGATACTTCCTTTCCTGAAATAGGTATCGGAAAGCTTATCGTTAACAAGCAAGTAAAAAAATTAATTGCCTCCCATGTAGGAACAAATAAAGAAACAGGAAATCAAATGAATTCCGGTGAAATGCAGGTTGAATTAGTACCGCAGGGCACTTTGGCGGAAAGAATCAGAGCTGCAGGTGCAGGACTTGGCGGAGTTTTAACACCAACAGGTTTAGGTACTATAGTAGCAGAAGGAAAAACTATTATAGAAGTAGATGGGAAAGAATATCTTTTGGAAAAGCCTTTAAAAGCTGATATTGCTCTAATCGTAGGAGCTAAAGTTGATAAAAAAGGAAATGTAAGATATGCAAAAGCAACAAGAAACTTTAATCCGTTAATGGCAACAGCTGCTGATATTGTTATTGTTGAAGCAGATGAAATTGTTGAAGCCGGCGGAATAGATCCAGATGATGTCATGACTCCGGGGATATTTGTGGATTATATAGTAGGAGGTAATGAATGATGGATGATAAGAATTACATTGCCAAAAGAGTCGCTAAAGAATTAAAAGACGGTGACGTTGTAAATTTAGGAATAGGATTACCTACATTAGTTTCTAACTACATACCTGAAGGTATTGAAATTACTTTGCAGTCCGAAAATGGATTTTTAGGAATGGGTCCTGCTGTAGAGCCGGGTAAGGAAGATCCGTATTTGGTAAATGCAGGCGGAATTCATGTTACAATCAATCCTGGCGGCGCTTTCTTTGATAGTGCGGATTCTTTCTTAATTATCAGGGGAGGACATGTAGATGCAACAGTTTTAGGCGCCTTGGAAGTTGATGAAAAAGGTAACCTTGCAAACTGGATGGTGCCGGGCAAGATGGTTCCCGGAATGGGAGGGGCAATGGATCTTGTTACAGGAGCTAAGAAGGTTATTGTTGCCATGAACCATACAGCAAAAGGAAATCATAAAATTTTAAAGGAATGTACATTGCCGCTGACAGCTGTAAATGCAGTTGACTTAATAATTACTGAAATGGGAGTTATGGAAGTGACAGACAGTGGTTTGGTTTTAACTGAAATAAATCCGGCATACTCAGTTGAGGATGTACAAAATGCTACAGGAGCTACTTTAATAATATCTAAAAACTTAAAACAAATGGAACCACAGAATTAAATTAAAATATGGAGGATTTAAAATGTTAAAAAACAAAGTATGTATTGTAACTGGATCAGCAAGCGGTATAGGCTTGGCAATAGCTGAAGCTTTTGCAAGTGAAGGTGCTAAAGTGGTTATGGCGGATGTTAATGAAGCTAAATTACAAGAAGAAGCTGCTAGAATCGGTGCTGTATACTTTAAGGGAGATTTAAGTAAACAGGAAGACTGTAAGGGCTTAGTTGATTTTACGGTTGAGAAATATTCAAAGGTTGACGTATTGGCAAATGTTGCCGGTATTCAAACAGTTTGCCCGATTGAAGACTTCCCTGAAGACAAATGGAGTTTCATGATGAATTTAATGCTAACAGCTCCATTCTTATTAACAAAATATTGCTGGCCATATATGAAGGAACAAGGCTGGGGAAGAATAATCAACATGGGTTCAATTCACGGACTTATTGCTTCTGAATTTAAAGTAGCTTATATTTCAGCAAAACACGGTCTTGGCGGTTTAACAAAAACATCTGCCGTAGAAGGCGGAAAATATGGTATCACTTGCAATATGATTTGTCCGTCATATGTCAGAACACCATTGGTAGACAAACAAATTGCAGATCAGGCTAAAACTCACGGAATACCCGAAGATAAAGTTGTATCCGACATTATGCTTACAAAAGCATTTGTTAAGAAGTTATTGGAACCTAAGGATATCGGAGAAGTTGCTAAATTCTTATGCTCTGATACAGGTGATTATATTACTGGTTCAATGTTTACAATTGACTGCGGTTGGACTGCATCTTAAAGTTATTGAGGAGTGCATTATCTGCACTCCTGATATAAAAATAAAATATGGAGGATTTTTATGTTTGGAATTATTTTAGGATTAGTATTATTAATGTTTTTAGCATATAGAGGATATTCAATCCTTTGGGTTGCTCCGGTATGTGCTTTGGTTGTTGGTTTAACAGGCGGACTTAATTTACTTGATATGTATAAGGAAACTTATATGACCGGTCTTGCAGGCTATGTAAAATCTTGGTTCCCGGTATTTATGTTTGGTGCAATATTCGGACATTTGATGGACTACACAGGCGCTGCGAAATCAATTGCTCACTGGTTAACTCAGACATTGGGAGCGAAAAGAGCAATAATGGGCGTTGTTGTTGGTTGCGGAGTTTTAACATATGGCGGAATAAGCTTGTTCGTTGTTGTATTTGCAATGTATCCATTAGGAGTTGAATTATTCAGGGAAGCAAATATTACAAGAAAATTGCTTCCGGGTGCGATAGCTCTTGGTTCATTTACATTTACTATGACAGCTATCCCGGGAACACCGCAAATTCAAAATATTATTCCTACTACTTATTATGGAACTACTCCTGCCGCTGCTCCTATAATGGGTATATTTGCCGCAGCTTTAATGTTCGGATTAGGTTTATTCTGGCTGCATTACAGAGAACGAAAATTTACTGAAGCAGGCGATGTATTTACAGAGCCTAAGGGCAAGGAAGCTGCCGAAGTGGATTATAGCAGTCTGCCAAATCCATTCTTATCATTTTTACCTTTAATTGCCGTTATAGTAACAATGAACTTTTTTGGATGGGATATTATACTTGCTTTATTAGGCGGCATTGTTCTTTCAATGCTAATCAGCTTTAATAAATATAAAGGATTCACTAAATCAATCAGTAACGGTGCTGTTGGCTCCATAACAGCTATACTAAATACGGCAGCAGCTGTTGGTTTCGGTACAGTTGTTAAATCCGTACCGGGATTTGCAGTACTGACAGAAATATTGTTAAATGTACCGGGAACTCCTCTGATTTCTGAAGCTATAGCAGTAAACTTGCTGGCGGGAGCTACAGGTTCAGCATCAGGCGGTATGAGTATTGCTCTTGAAGCTTTAGGTGAAAAATACCTGGCAATTGCCGAACAAACAGGAATTAGCCCGGCAGCATTCCACAGAGTTGCATCCCTGGCATCAGGCGGTTTAGATACTCTCCCTCACAACGGAGCGGTTTTAACATTGTTGGCAGTTACAGGAATGACTCATAAGGATTCATATATTGATATCTGTATGACTTCACTTGTGCTTCCTATAGTTTCATCTATACCTGCAATATTATTAGGAAGTTTAGGTATTTACTAAAATTGACAAATCAAATATAATAAAGGTGTATGCATGCTACATCTTTATTGTTGATAATATTTTACCAAAGGAGGAAAAAATGAAATTAGAAGACATCAAAAAAATTGGGGTTGCCGGTGGCGGTACTATGGGCTCCGGAATCGCGCAAATATTTGCACAAAACGGGTATGAGGTTGTAGTAACTGACATTGCAGAAAAATTCTTGGAAAACACAAAAAGAATTGTTTTATTAAACCAGAAAACATTAATCAAAGAAGGTTTATTAACAGAAAAACAGGCAGAGGAATCATTGAAGCTTATCTCTTTCACTACAGACAAAAGCGTTTTTGCAGATGCGGATTTAATCGTTGAAGCAATAATTGAAAAAATGGACATTAAACAAGATTACTGGAAAGAAGTTGAAGGTATAGCTCCTGAAAGCTGTATATTTGCAACTAACACATCAGGATTAAGCATAAATGGAATATGCTCAAAGCTAAACAACAAAAAAAGATTTATAGGAATGCACTGGTGGAACCCTCCTCACATTATTCCTTTGATCGAGCTTATTAAAAATGACGAAACTTCTGATGAAACTGTTCAGGTTTTAAAGGAATTGGTTGATAAAATAGGAAAAGAATCAGTTGTAGTGTTAAAAGACGTAAACGGATTTATAGGAAACAGAATTCAATTTGCTGT
>DCDU01000037.1:0-1823 GCA_002316585.1 Firmicutes bacterium UBA1047
AATTTGGGTGGTACCGCGGATTTCGTCCCATGTCGTAAGACATGGGACTTTTGTATGACCTAACCGCATTTTTTAAACGCGTGAATTCCCCTGCGTATGCCCTGCAAGCTTTAAAGTTGATTAAAAACAAAATATATACTAGATAATAGGAGGAAAAAAATGAAGCAATTTAAAGATATTTCAAAAGCTGATTATAAACAAAACGAGCAAGAAATATCCAAGTATTGGGATGAAATAGACTTGCTTAAACAAAGTGTTGAAACAAGAAAAGATAAAGAGCCCTTTATATTTTATGAAGGACCGCCGACAGCTAACGGAAGACCCGGAATCCATCATGTAATAGCAAGGACATTAAAGGATTCCGTATGCAGGTTTAAAACAATGGAAGGATACAAGGTCAACAGAAAAGCCGGCTGGGATACTCATGGTCTGCCTGTTGAAATTGAAGTTGAAAAACAATTAGGCTTAAATGATAAAACGGACATTGAGCAATACGGCATTGATAAATTTAATGAGAAATGCCGTCATTCGGTATTTGCCTATGAAGCTCAGTGGCGTGAAATGACAAAAAGGATGGCATACTTAATAGATATGGACGATCCTTATGTAACCTTGGAGAATGATTATATCGAAACAGAGTGGTGGATACTTGACAATATGTTCAAGGACGGAATGATGTACGAAGGGCATAAAATTCTGCCATACTGTCCAAGGTGCGGAACAGGTCTTGCGTCTCACGAAGTGGCTCAGGGCTATGAAGAAATAAAGACGGTAACCGCATATGCAAAGTTTAAGAAGAAAGATGAAGATGCATACTTCATAGCTTGGACAACAACACCATGGACTTTGCTATCCAATGTTACCTTGACCATACATCCGGATGTTGATTATGTAAAAATAAGAACAAAGGATAAAGAAACGGTAAAAGGCGAGGTTTACATTCTTGCAAAAGCTTTGGCAGCTAAGGTTTTAAACGAAGAATTTGAAGTTTTGGAAGAAATGAAGGGCAGAGATTTAGAGTTTGTTGAATATGAACAGCTTATGCCTTTTGTTGAAGTACCTTCAGGAAAGAAAGCATTCTATGTAACCCTTGCCGACTATGTAACAATTGAAGACGGTACGGGAATAGTTCATACTGCGCCTGCTTTCGGCGAAGATGACTACAATACCGGTAAAAGATACAATTTACCCGTATTAAACCCTGTTGACGACACGGGAAGATTCAGAGGAACACCTTGGTCGGAAATGTTTGTAATGGATGCTGACCAGCCGATATTAAAATGGCTGAAGGAAAACAACAAGCTGTTCAAGAAGGAACCTGTTCTTCACAACTATCCTCACTGCTGGAGATGCCATACACCGCTGCTGTACTATGCAAGACCAAGCTGGTACATTGAAATGACTAAATTAAAAGATATATTGATTGATAATAACAACAGTGTTGAATGGTATCCGGAATTTGTGGGTGAAAAGCGTTTTGGAAACTGGCTTGAAAACTTAAATGACTGGGCTATTTCAAGAAGCCGTTACTGGGGTACACCGCTGCCTCTATGGAGATGTGAGTGCGGTCATGTGGAAAGTATAGGCTCGAGAAAAGAATTAGTTGAAAAGGCAGTTGAAGATATAGATGAATCAATTGAGCTTCACAGACCATATGTTGATGATGTTCATATTGTCTGCCCTGAATGCGGCAAGCATATGACAAGAGTAAAAGATGTTATCGACTGCTGGTTTGACTCCGGCGCAATGCCTTATGCACAATGGCATTATCCATTTGAAAACAAAGAAAAATTTGATAAATTGTTCCCTGCGGACTTTATCTG
>DCDU01000037.1:1906-6740 GCA_002316585.1 Firmicutes bacterium UBA1047
GGTGCAATGCCTTATGCACAATGGCATTATCCATTTGAAAACAAAGAAAAATTTGATAAATTGTTCCCTGCGGACTTTATCTGTGAAGGAATTGACCAGACAAGAGGATGGTTCTATTCTTTAATAGCTATTTCAACATATGTTATGAAGAAATCTCCGTACAAGAGAGTATTGGTAAATGACCTGATTCTTGATAAATACGGTAAGAAAATGTCCAAATCAAGAGGAAACACTGTTGACCCCTTCGAGATGTTTGATAAATACGGTGCGGACGCATTGAGATGGTATTTGCTCTATGTATCGCCGGCATGGTCGCCCACCCGTTTTGACGAAGACGGATTGAAAGAAGTGTTAAGCAAGTATTTCGGAACAGTTAAAAATGTTTATACATTCTTTGCATTGTATGCAAATACCGATTCAATAGATCCGAGCGAATTCTTTGTTGAATATAAAGACAGACCTGAGCTTGACAGATGGATTGTTTCGAAATTCAATAATTTAGTTAAATATGTAAGAGAGAGCATGAATGTTTATGACCACAACAAGACTGTAAGAGCAATTCAGAATTTTGTCAATGAAGATTTGTCCAACTGGTATATCAGACGTTCAAGAAGAAGATTCTGGGCAACAGAGCTTACCGAAGATAAAAAAGCCGTTTACAATACGACATATGAAATATTGGCAGGTATTGCTCAATTGACAGCTCCCTTCGCTCCGTATTTAGCGGAAGAAGTTTACAGAAACTTAACGGGAGAGATATCAGTACACTTAAGCTACTATCCTGAAGTTAACGAAGAGCTGATAGATGAAAATGTAGAGAAGAGAATGGACCTTGTTAAAGACCTTGTCAAGCTTGGAAGGGCTTCGAGAGAAAATGCCAAAATTAAGGTCAGACAGCCAATCCAGAAAATTCATATTGACGGCAAATACCAGACATTAATCGAAGACTTGGTTCCATTAATCAAAGAAGAATTAAATGTCAAAGAAGTTGTGTTTGAACATGATTTAAATGAATTTATGGATTTCTCCCTGAAACCGAACTTTAAGGTTGCAGGTCCTATGCTTGGAGGCAATGTAAAAACTTTTGCAAGTGTCCTTGCAAAGGCGGATGCGCTGAAAATAATTACAAAGGTTCAGTCGGGCGAAAAATATGAATTGGATTTAAACGGTCAAATCATCAAGCTTGACGACCAGTTGCTGGATATAAGAATTTCGGCAAAGGAAGGCTATGATGTTTCCACAGGCTACAATTTATTTACAATAATCGATACTAACCTGACGGAAGAATTGATAAATGAAGGATATGCCCGTGAATTCATATCAAAGGTACAGCAAATGAGAAAGAATAACGGATATGAAATGATGGACAGAATAAAAATACTTTATGAAAGCTCACCGGAAATTGATGAGGCTGTAAATAAATATGAAGATTTTATCAAGAAGGAAACATTGGCGGATATGATAGCCGTATCAGGGGAAGAAGGTATGGAAGCTCAAAACTTGAACGGCATTGATACGGGAATGAAGCTGGAAAAAATAAATAAATAACAGAAATTATCAAATAACGGTATGAATATACCATACCGTTAAAATTGGAAAGGGGACACACCTCTGCAATAAGATATTCTTTGCGGGCAGGGGAATGTCCCCAATTACTTTGGCAAAGGTTGTTAAGAATAAATAAATATTGTTATATTTTTGATTTTAAAGTATAATGTACAAAAGTCATAATAATTAAAATCGGAGGGTAGTGCAGTGAAAAATATTATATTAATAATGGGAGTTTTGGTTTTTATATTTATAATTGCAGCAACCTACCTTATCCCTCAGGAAGTACCTATGATAAATATAGATGAAAGTATAAATATGTATATAGTTGCGGACCCTCATTTAATGTCGGAAAAGATGACCGATGACAGTGATACATTCAATAATTATTTGAGCACAGTTGACAGAATGATGAAGTATACAGGTTTTTTTCTTGATGTTATAGAAGATGAGGTTAAAAGAAACCGGCCTGATATTGTTGTTTATCCGGGCGATTTAACAAATAACGGCTCAAAGGTTAACCATCAGGAGTTCGAAAAGCATTTAAAAAGAGTAAAAGCTACGGGAGCAAAGGTTTATGTAGTTCCCGGAAATCATGATATCGGCAACGAAAAGGCGCTATACTTCAGGAGTGACAAATTACACTTAACTGAGAGTATAACATATGATGAGTTTTCTAAAATTTATGACGACTACGGATATAAGGATGCCGTATCAAAAGACGAAAATACACTCAGCTACTTGGTTAAGCCATACCAAAATTTGTGGCTGTTAATGCTTGATACCACAAAGGACTACCCGGAACCGGGCGGTTATTTAAACCGAGATACGTTAAAATGGATTGTGACCTGTTCGGATATGGCTAAAGAAGAAAATGCGGAAATTGTAGTCGTGATGCACCACAATTTGCTTGACCACAGTGAAATTATCTGGGAAGACTATACATTGGATAACAATACCAGCGTAATCAATACATTGCATGAATGCGACATACAGGTAGTTTTGTCGGGACATATTCATATCCAAGATATTAAATCACATACATCCGTAAAAACAGGCAACACAATATATGATATTGCTACAAGCGCCTTGCCGGTATTTGCTCATCAGTACGGGCAGCTGACGTATTCTCCCTCAAGAGGGTATGATTATGAAACAATAAAGCCGGATATTGAAAAGTATGCCTTGGATAATAAAATTGAAGATGAGAATTTACTTTCATTTAATGAATATTCCGAGAAATTTTTCATTGATAATTTATGCAGAAAACATAAAGAAAGCATCGAGCTGCTTGATATTTCCGATGAACAGAAAGAGGAAGTGTTTAAAACAGTGACCGAAATGAATAAAAAATACTTTTCAGGATACAGAAACGAAGCATTGGAGAAACTCATAGAAACCGAGGGGTTTAAAATTGTTGAAGGTTTAGATGAATGCTTCATACAAGAATATATTATGGGAATGATAAAGGACCAAAATGCAGACAACAATAAAATTCACATTCCCGTAAACAATTAAGAATGCATAATTTTTAAAATTTCTTTAGTTAATTTGTAATCTACCTGACCCGGTGCGGATTTGTCTTTATGAGAAGCATAGGTCATGCAGGAACCAAATAATTCACAAGATATTCTTGATATGATTCCTAAAGGTCCCATGGCAATAGCTATAAAAGGACCTTTTTTTTCTTTCTTCAGTTTAAGCGAAGCAGAAAGAAGAGTCAGAACATCTTCTTCGGAATTTGGCATTACTGCAATTTTGGCTATATCTCCACAGTTTATCATTTTATTTAGTATAGTTATGATTTCTTCAGCGGAAGGAGTTTTCAGGAAATCATGGCTTGACAATATTGTTTTAACCTGATTTTTTCCCGCTAAGTCAATTGTATGATTTATTTCTTCAGGTTGAGAAAAAAACTCAATATCTATCATATCAGCCAATTTGCCTTCAATAACACTATTGTTCAGTTCAAAATAATAATCGGCAGTTATTTCGGAAGCTCCTCCTTCTTTTTTTGTTCTTAATGTAAACAGAAGAGGTTTATGATATAATTTTCTGATTTTTTCAAGCAAGCTTATAACCTTAAACCGGTCCCGGGCGAATTCGAAATAATCAGCTCTGAGTTCAGCTAAGTCAATATCCGTATTATTTAGTTCATTAAAATTATCGAGGATTTCACTTTCTGAAATGCAGGTTACCGGCACACATATTTTAGGCAAACTATCATTGAAAACAACATTTTTGACCTGTACGTTTTTCATCGGAGTTTCTCCTTTTCCATATTATATTATTCATTATATAATAAAGTTAAGAGAAAATAAACAGCATTTTATACAGAGGTAAGCAATGTCAACAATGAAAACATTGTCATAAATAATGTTGGAATTGCAGTATTTTCAATTGACAATGCGTCGCCTATCATAATATAATAGTGTAAATTAGGCGAAATATATCAAATTGCTGATTCTAAATTTATATATTAAATTCAGTAATTATAAGAGCTGAAAGGTAGTGATGTTATGAAAGGTTTGGGAGTATCACCGGGTATAGGTATAGGTAAGGCTTTTATAATTGACAAAAGATCAATTAACATAATTAAGGATTATGTAAATGACGTCGAAAGAGAAATAGACAGGCTTAAGTCTGCCTTTGAAACAGCAAAAAAACAGCTTAATGAGTTATATAATAAATCAATTGACAAATTAGGCGAAAAAGAAGCACAAATTTTCAAATCTCATGAAATGATGTTGGAAGATGATACATTTATTGCAGAAGTAGAAAGCAGAATCAAAGATGAAAAGATTAATGCCGAATTTGCGCTGCATGAAACCTCCAATGTTTATATCGAAATGTTTCAAAAAATAGAAGATGAATATCTGAGGGAAAGAGCAGAAGACATCAGAGATGTAATGAACAGGGTAATAAGAATACTGATGGGTATTTTCAGTGTTGATTTTTCCGACTTAGATGAAAATTCCATTATCGTTGCCAAGGACTTGACTCCCTCCGATACCGCGCAAATTGACAGAGCAAAGGTGGTCGCCATGATTACTGAAGTGGGAGGCAAAACTTCCCATGCGGCAATAATTGCAAGATTAATGGGTATACCTACTGTGGTGGGGTTAAATGATATTACTGATAAAATAAAAGACGGCGATATGGTAATTTGCGATGGCAAGACAGGCAAAGTATTGATAAATCCCAATAAAAAGCAGCTGTTTTATTACAATAATAAAAAGAATATAGAAGATGAAATCAATAATGAATTGAGAAATCAGATTGGCTT
>DCDU01000037.1:6781-8325 GCA_002316585.1 Firmicutes bacterium UBA1047
CCCAATAAAAAGCAGCTGTTTTATTACAATAATAAAAAGAATATAGAAGATGAAATCAATAATGAATTGAGAAATCAGATTGGCTTGCCATCAGTGACAAAGGATGGCTTTACAGTATCACTGTCGGCAAATATAGGAACTCCCAATGATGTAGATATGGTACTCCAAAATGACGCTGAGGGAATCGGGCTTTTCAGGAGTGAATTTATATTCATGAACAGAGAACACCAGCCAACCGAAGACGAACAATTTGAGCAATATAAGGAAGTCCTTGTAAAGATGGGGGAGAAACCCGTAATAATAAGGACATTGGATATCGGAGGGGACAAAAATGTTCCTTACATCGACATTCCAAAAGAAATGAATCCTTTCTTAGGTTACAGGGCTATAAGGCTGTGCCTTGGAAATGTGGAGGTTTTCAGAACCCAGCTCCGTGCGATACTGAGAGCCAGCGTTTACGGCAATGTTAAAATAATGCTTCCTATGATTTCCACCATGAAGGAATTAAAGGACTCAAAGAAAATTTTGCAGCAAGCTAAGGACGAACTGACCAAAGAAGGAATAAATTTCAAGGATGATATAGAAATCGGGATTATGATTGAAATTCCATCCGCTGCGATAATATCCGACCTTTTGGCAAGGGAAGTTGATTTTTTCAGTATAGGAACCAATGATTTAATTCAATATACAATGGCTGTCGACAGAATGAATTCTAAATTATCTCACTTATACAGCCAATACCATCCCGCTCTTTTAAGATTGATAAAGGGTATAATCGACAATGCTCACAATGCGGGCATATGGGTTGGCATGTGCGGTGAAGCGGCAGGGGACCCGAAGCTTATACCTGTATTTGTAGGAATGGGATTAGATGAATTCAGCATGAATTCTCCTTCTATATTACGCTCAAGATATATAGTGAGAAATTTAAGCAAAACAGATATGGAATTAATTGCAAAAAGCACCTTGGATATGGAAAATGCATTAGAAGTAGAGGAATATTTAAGCTGTGTGTTTGCCGAGGAAAATGAAAGCTGCTTAAAAAGATGCAAAATCAGGAGAAGACAAGAATGAAAAAGAAAGTATCAATAGTGTTTCACAGTGTTTGCGGCAACAATTATCTCATAGCAAAAGAGTTTTATAATGAGTTTATAAATCATAATGCGGATGTACAAATGTTAAGGGTAAATGATCCTAACTTGGAGGAATTGGCTAAACAATTTACAATAGTAGGTCAATATAAAAATGATTTATCAGCTACAGAAGAGGCAAAGGCGGAAAAACTTCTTGACAGCGATATAATAATATTTGGCTCACCTACATATTTCGGAAATGTTTCGGGAGCCATGAAAGCATTTATGGATTCGTTCTCTCCTTATTGGCAGGATGCAAAGTTCTGGGGCAAGAAGATGTTCTCATATACAACCTGTGCCAACGGGGAAGGCGGAGGAGACCTGTGTCTGAACGCAATGACTGTTTTCGGACAGCATATGGGAATGATTGCGGTGCCTGTTCCGGGAAACTTAGTATCCGATGAGAGCTTT
>DCDU01000037.1:8607-8965 GCA_002316585.1 Firmicutes bacterium UBA1047
ATGGTCTAAGTCGTTTTTATATATCCAACCGGTCGCTCCGAGGGCGCAGACCTTGTTTGCCGAGCAGCATGTGAAAGATGTCCTGCGCGCCATCATCCTATTTTCCGGCCATAGGGAGAGAAAAACAGTACATTCCTTTTATTTGCAAGGACTAACCCAATAACAAAGGTATGTCCACACACTTTCAAGTATATAAAAATAATCTATAGAATAGAGGATGAAAAATGAAGTATAAAGTTGTAAAAAAACAGGACATAAGCAAATATTGTTTTGTATGCGGTACGGAGAACAAAGAATCGTTGAAAACTAAATTTTATGAGCTTGAAAACGGCGAGCTTATGTCAATTTCAAAACCTAC
>DCDU01000037.1:9247-9493 GCA_002316585.1 Firmicutes bacterium UBA1047
ATTAAAGCAGTTGCAAGAATAACTCGCAATACAAGACTGTTGTTTGAAGGAACCGGAGAAATAGTATTGGAAGACGGTACCGTTGCAGCAGAAGGATATGCAAAATATGTTAAAATTAAAATAGAAAAATTAGTAAAGGAAACAGGAGCCGATGATTCATTAATGATGAAGGATACGGCAGAAGCACCGGATGAAGTTGAAATCCCGTAGAATTCATCTCATCATGTCATTGTTATGAATAACCGT
>DCDU01000069.1:0-195 GCA_002316585.1 Firmicutes bacterium UBA1047
ATTGAAAAAGAATTAGTTAACAAATTAAGGGGGCTGTCGGCAGAGGATAGCCCTGAATTTATTTAAGGTTATTTTAAGCCTTTAAAGAGATAATGTAACATTACAGTAAAAATAAGGAGTGATAGATTGAAAAAAATATTGCCTTTAATGAAGAAATACATAAAGTTTGCAATTTTAAGCCCCATACTCATGATA
>DCDU01000069.1:366-3979 GCA_002316585.1 Firmicutes bacterium UBA1047
AGCCCCATACTCATGATATTGGAAGTTTTTGCTGATATAGCAATACCATACCTCATGTCAAAAATAGTGGATGTGGGCATTGCAAATCAAGACATAAAGTATGTTTTGCAAATCGGCTTCATAATGATTGCCGCAGCTCTCATAGGCATGACCTTCGGAATAATGAGTTCACATTACGGTGCAAGAGCAGGATATGGCTTTGCTTCGGAGGTAAGACTAAAAGCATATAAGAAAATACAGAGCTTTTCATTTGCGAATTTGGATAAATTTACGGTAGCTTCGCTGATTACAAGACTTACCAATGACTGCAACACAATCGGGCAGGTAACGATGATGAGCTTGAGAATGGCGGTAAGGGCTCCGTTTATGATATTGTTTGCACTTATAATGGCACTGAATATCAATGCTTCCCTGGCAAAAGTATTTATGGTTGCCATACCTTTTTTGGTAATTGTTTTAACCGTTGTATTAGCGGTAGCAAGACCGCTTTTCTTGCAGCTGCAGGTACGTGTTGACAGAGTAAATTCGATTATACAGGAAAATTTAACCGCTATCAGGGTTGTAAAATCATTTAACAGGCAAAGACATGAAGAAAAAAGATTTAAAGAAAGAAACGACTCATTAATGGATACAGCTTTAAAAGCAATATTGCTTATTGTGTTCCTTATGCCTGTATTAAACATAGTTGTTTATTCTACCATAATCGCCGTGTTGTGGTTTGGAGGAAAGCAAGTAGTTGCCGGCTCAATGTCAACCGGAGAATTATTGTCCTTTATTACGTATATAACACAAATCTTAATGTCCTTAATGATGATTTCATTTTTCTTCATGCAGCTTCTTCGCGGTTCAGCTTCCGTAAAAAGAATTTCAGAAGTACTTGAAACAGAGTCTGAAATTGAGGAAGCTTCAAATCCTGTAAAAGAATTGGAAGACGGCTCTGTGAGCTTTAAAGATGTATGCTTCCGTTATCCGGGGAGTAAAGAAAAAACTTTAAAGAACATCAACTTCCATATAAATTCAGGAGAAGTTCTTGGGATTATCGGCTCCACCGGCTCATCAAAATCAACATTGGTGCAGCTTATACCAAGGCTTTATGATGCAACGGAAGGCAGCGTAATGGTCGGAAACAAGGATGTAAAACAATATGATATCAGGATGCTTCGCGATAATGTAGCCTTTATACTGCAAAATAATACTTTATTCTCAGGTACTCTTCGGGAAAATATGAAATGGGGAAATGAACATGCAGCCGATGAAGAAATAATTAATGCTTTAAAGCAAGCGCAGGCTTGGGAATTTGTATCTAAGTATCCTGACGGATTGGACCACATAGTTGAGCAGGGGGGAGATAATTTTTCGGGAGGTCAGAAACAAAGACTGACAATTGCACGTGCCCTTCTTAAATCTCCTAAAATAATAATTTTAGATGATTCAACCAGTGCCGTAGATATGACTACGGATGCAAAAATTCAGCGTGTTTTTGAGGAAGAATTGAGTGATGTAACTACAATAATAATAGCTCAGAGGATTTCTTCAATTCAGTATGCAGACAGGATTGTTGTAATGAATGAGGGAGAAATTGAATCTCATGGCAAGCATCAAGAGTTATTAATCAGCTCACCCATATACAGGGAAATTTATGAGTCACAGCAAAAAGGGGTGATAGGAGAATGAAAGAAAAGCCACGCAAACAACTAAGACCCAAGGATTCTAAAAAAACATTGATAAGATTGTTCAGTTACTTTAAATTTAATATATCTTTGTTTTTTGGAGGTATCTTCTTTATAATAATCGGAACCTTGGCTGAAATCGGAATTAACGGAATGCTGAGTCCTGTTATTGACACTTTAATCGGAGAACATGATGAAAGGCTTTTTGTCAAATATCTTCTGATTATGGGAGCAATGGTATTGATAATTTCCGTTGCTCAATACTTCGGCAACCTGTTCATGGCGAAATTAGCTCAGAGAACAGTGCATAAGATACGTGAAGACATGTTTTCCCACATGGAGAAGCTCCCTGTTTCATATTTTGACAAACATTCTCACGGCGATTTAATGTCCACATTTACCAATGATGTTGATATGCTTAATCAATCTCTTGAGCAAAGCGCTTCGCAAATTATCATATCAATTGTAACAGTTGTGGGAACATTTATAATGATGCTTATTTTAAGTCCCGTGATGACAACGGCGGTTGTGATTATGCTGATTGTCATGCTTTTTTCAGTTAAGTATGTGGGTGGAAAATCAGCAAAGAACTTTCGGAGCCAACAAGCCGCTTTGGCAGATATGAACGGTTATATAGAAGAAATGATGTCAGGTCAGAAGGTTGTAAAGATATTTAACTATGAGGAACGTGCCCTTGACACTTTCGGCAGGAAAAATAATGAATTAGGGAATTCAAGCACATTGGCATCCACCTACGGCGTAATGCTGATGCCCATTATGGGCAACCTTTCCTATGTTATGTATGCTTTGATATCAATGTTGGGAGCATACTTAGTGATGATTAACCGGCTGAGCATAGGGAATATCGGCTCCTTTCTGCAATATACAAGGTCAATATCAAGACCTATAACACAGGTTTCAAATCAGCTTAACACATTATTTGCGGCATTGGCAGGTGCTGAAAGAATATTCAATGTATTGGACGAAGAAATCGAAGATGATAGTGGTGATGTTACCTTGCAAAAGGAATGCGAAGGGAAGAATAATCTTTGCTGGAAGGTTCCGAAGAGTAAGGCCGAATATGACAATGTACCTCTCAGAGGTTTCATAACCTTTAAAGATGTTGATTTTGGCTATGTGCCTGAAAAAAGGGTTCTTAACAAAATCAATCTCTATGCAAAGCCCGGTCAGAAAATTGCCTTTGTTGGCTCCACCGGTGCGGGAAAAACAACAATTACAAATCTGATAAACAGGTTTTATGAAATTAATCAGGGAGAAATCCTCTATGACGGAATAAATATTAAAAGAATTAACAAGCATGATTTAAGAAGCACCATGAGTATAGTTCTGCAGGATGTTAATTTGTTTGAAGGAACAGTAAAGGAAAATATCAGGTACGGACGGTTGGATGCGACGGATGAAGAGGTAATAGCAGCTGCAAAGCTTGCAAACGCACATTACTTCATAAAGCATCTGCCTCAGGGGTATGACACTGTGCTGACCGCCGACGGTCAAAACTTATCCCAGGGAGAAAGACAGCTGTTATCAATCGCAAGGGCGGCAATAGCCGACCCGGTTATATTGATACTTGATGAAGCCACGTCTTCCGTAGATACAAGAACAGAAAAGCTGATATCCGAGGGTATGGATAAGCTGATGGCAGGAAGAACTACATTTGTTATTGCCCACAGATTATCCACGGTTCGTGATTCCAATGCCATAATGGTGCTTGAGCAGGGAGAAATTATTGAGCGTGGAGACCATGATGAGCTGATGGCTCAAAAAGGACGCTACTACGCGCTGAATGCGGGAACGGCTGAATTGGAATAAAACAGGAATCAGAGCTTAAGGGAAATGCATTAAATAAATAATTAAATAATAGGCTATTGACACAGAAGTAAACTCTATGCCATATTACTGATATTGATAATCATTATCAATTA
>DCDU01000069.1:4199-10122 GCA_002316585.1 Firmicutes bacterium UBA1047
CGGTGTAATTGATATCAGCATATCGGGAATCTTATCACTGAAGTCGGAGCTTTATCCATATTTAAGAAACAATAATAACGGCATTTATTTAAATTATTATCAAAGAAAGCTGTTGGGCATAGAGGTGCCTGATATCCTTTCAAAGGAAGAGTTCACGGATTTAAACAATTGTTTTATGACAAACAATAATATTGATTTGTCAGAGGGTTATTACGAAGAGGATAACATTAATTATAAAATATCACCTGCAATAACAACGGAAATGTTTGATAAGCTCAGCACCTGTTACAGGAAAAAATTCTGTACCGTAAAATGGAAAATAAGCTCCCTGAGTTCAGGGAGTAATTAAGTACAACGGCTCGGAAGTAAGATTAAGAGCTTTAAGCTTTGAAAACATGGACATGGATAAAATTATGAGGTCAAACACCATCAATAATTGTGAAGATGTTGAATATTTAATAGGAATTCCGGCAAAATACCGTTTAAAATTAGGAATTCATGAATCCGGAACAACAGGTATAAGGGTGGCAAGAGACACTAAATATTTATTTGTTAAAAATTTAAATACACAGCTGCTTACAATTTTTGGAACAATAATAACAATAACACAGCTTCCCATCGAAAGTCCATGGATTAAAGGGATACTTGCGGCTTTATCAATTCCCGTTGTAATGAATGTTGTATTTTCTTATGAGAGGGCTAAAATATAAATTTAGAAAAACTTAGGGACATTCCTCCTTTCTCTTGGAGATTTTCCCTGAAAGAAGGAGGTGTTTTCATGCCTGTGAAATATGGGTGGGTTGTTTATCCCAAACAAACTATAAATAATAAGTTCGGCAACAATGCATTCGGCTGGATGAAAGAAAGCGCATCAAAAAACGGAATTAATATTGATATTGTATTCAGCGATGGATTGATAATTTTAAACAGCAATACCGCAGAATTTATATACAATGGTAAAAAACTTAATTTTCCTGATTTTGTCATAATGAGGGATTATAATTACACCATCGGCATGCAGCTTGAAAACTTGGGAATTAAAGTGATTAACTCGCCGCAGTCCATGATGAATGCGAAAAATAAGGCTGTGACATCACAATTGCTGGTCAAAAACAATGTAAGTACACCGAAGTTCATGTTTGCCAAAGATAAAAACTATGATTTAATACATAATTATTTTGACCTCAAGAAATTTGTAATGAAGAAAATCGACGGCTCGCAGGGATTGGGTGTATATCTCATTGAAAATGAAGAAGATTACAATAATGCCTATGGTGAAATCGGTGACGAATACTTTTGTCAGGAGTTTATTGATTTCAGCTTCGGAAGGGATATTCGTGCTTATGTATTGGGAAACAAAGTGTTGGGCTGTGTTAAAAGAATTTCGGATAACAGCTTTAAATCCAACTTTTCATTGGGAGGCAGAGTTGAAAAATACGAATTAAATGATTCCGTCAGGGAAATTTCCATTAATGCCGCCAAAGCAACAGGTCTCGAATTTTGCGGGATAGATTTGCTTTTCACAAAGGATTCATTCACCGTATGCGAGGTAAACGGCAATGCAGGCTTCAGGACAATTACTTCGGTATCGGACATAGATATTCCGTTGGAATTATTTAAATGGATAAATCATGAGATTTACTGATATACATTTGAGGTGTGGGATTCCCGCGGCTTATGCTATTTATTATTTGAAAGTATAAATTGTTTTAAATTTTACTTTAAAGAACATTTTTATTGGGAATAATATTAACAATGGTAACAAATGTTACGCTGTTTTGGTGTATGCTGTGTTAAAATATATTATAATATATATTTGGGGATATTACTCATATGCAGAATATTGATTAAGAACATTCAAAGGATGTTTTTCAAAGATTACATGATTCAGAATGTGTCCCCATTCCAAAATAAGCGTAAAGGGAGAATCTATGGACAGAAAAATTAATATAAAAGATACATTATACAATATAACAGAGCAGCATAAGGAGGCATTGGGGCTTTTAATATCCCTGGGATTTGACAGCTTAAAGGATGATAATCTGCTTAAGCTTTTCGGAAGCTCAGTTTCATTGGAGAATGCATTAAAGTCTAAAAAAATAAATGCAGATATGTTTGTTAAGCAGCTGATAGAAAAAATTGATGAAAATGAAAATAAATCAGAACAAAATAAGCATAGGGACACGGTTAAAATTACCGGAGTTCTTCCATGCCCCGTTAAAGTTCCATTGCTGGAAACCTTTGGAAAATGGTTGAGTGAGCAAAAATTTGATTTTAATTTAGATTATGAATTAAAGGCTGCGTCAATAGGAGTCGATTGGATAAAGGAAGATTTGAAAAATTCGGATACTGTGCCTGACTTATTCATATCGGCTGGGTTTGACTTATTTTTTGACAAGAAGCTTTTAGAAAAGCATAAGTCGGAAAATCTTTTTGAGGATATAACAGGAATTCGGAAATATAACAAGGATTTTTGGGAATATGGGCTTGAGGACCCCAATGGGCAATATTCGGTACTCGGGATTGTTCCTGCTGTTTTTTTAGTGAATAAGGATGAGATGAAGGGAAGAAAAATTCCCGAAAGCTGGGAAGAATTAATGTCGGGCGAATTTGAAAATAATGTGAGTCTTCCTATAAGCGACTTTGACTTATTCAATGCTTTAATGCTCAACATGTATAAAAAATACGGCGAGGAAGGAATAAGAAAGCTTGCGGGAATATTTCAAAAAAATATGCATCCTTCCGAAATGGTTAAATCCCACATGAAAAGAGAAAGGCCTGCAATAACCATAATGCCTTATTTCTTTACCTGGATGGTAAGGGAGGGAAGCCCTATGGAGTTGGTATGGCCAAAGGACGGAGCAATAATAAGCCCTATTTTTATGCTTAGCAGGAAAGACACAAAAGCAAAAACAAAGCCGATTGTTGACTTTTTCGCTTCAAAGCAAACAGGAGAAATATTGTCGCATAAGGGTAAAATGCCAAGCGTCAATCCTGAAGTAGACAATATGATACGGGCGGAAAACAAATATATGTGGCTTGGCTGGGATTTTATAAAAGAAAATGATATTTCATCCCTGATAAAAAAGTGTGAGGGTATTTTCAATGAAGCTTTGAAAGGAGCGCAGCTATGAATTTAATAACAATATCCGGTCCTCCTTCATCAGGAAAAACATCGGTTATTTTAAAAACCATTGAAGCAATTAAGAAGAGAAAATTAAATGTAGGTGTGGTAAAATTCGACTGCCTTTATACAGATGACGACATATTGTATGAAAAAGCAGGAGTTCCCGTTAAAAAAGGACTTTCAGGCTCCTTATGCCCGGACCATTTTTTTGCAAGCAATATCGAAGAGGTTGTGAGATGGGGAAATGCGGAGGGCTTGGACTTGTTGATAACTGAAAGTGCAGGTCTTTGCAACAGGTGCTCGCCCTATATAAAGGGAATAAAAGCAATTTGTGTAATAGATAATTTAAGCGGCATAAATACACCTAAAAAAATCGGACCGATGCTTAAAACCGCAGACATTATCGTAATAACAAAGGGAGATATTGTGTCTCAGGCAGAAAGGGAAGTATTCGCATCAAGGGTAAATTCCGTGAATCCTCAGGCGGTAATTATGCCGGTAAACGGGCTTACAGGTCAGGGGGCATTTGAGCTCAGCACATTGATTTATGACGAAAATTCAAATATAGAAACCGTGAAGGGGAGTCAGCTTAAATTCCCAATGCCTTCGGCGCTATGCTCCTATTGCCTTGGAGAAACACGAATAGGCGAAGAATATCAGATGGGAAACGTAAGAAAAATGAATATAGGAGAAGACAATGATAAGCATTAGAGAATTGGAAATGAAAAAAATCAGGGATTTAGAAAATCAATATCCTTTTGTATTGTCTTTCTTTGAGAATAACAAGCTGAATGTAGAGGGCTTTAAAGATTCAACCTTCAATGAATATTTAAATCATTTTACGGACGAGGAAATTGAAGAGTGGGCAATAGACATTTCTAAAATTAAATCTGATTTGGAAGCTTATATAAATCAAATGCTTCAGTTTTTAGGCTTGGAAAAAGATATAGTGAATTCAATTACGATTTTAGCCGGCAAGGATAAATACGGCAATAAAGAAAACTTTGATTCGCTGACGATAAAAAAGAGTGAAATTATTTCGATAGTGGGACCCACCGGCTCCGGAAAAAGCAGGCTTTTAGCCGATATTGAATGGGCGGCGAACAATGATACGCCAACCGGAAGAGTTATTTTAATAAACGGAGAAAAACCGGATTACAGCATAAGATTTTCAACAAGCAACAAATTGGTGGCACAGCTGTCGCAAAATATGAATTTTGTAATGGATTTAACCGTAAGAGAATTTTTAGAGCTTCATGCAAAAAGCAGAATGGTTGAAAATGAGCAGGAAATAGTTTTAAAAATAGTTCAGGCAGCCAACGAATTAGCAGGTGAAAAATTCAATTTGGATACACCGGTAACGGGGCTGAGCGGAGGGCAATCAAGGGCATTGATGATTGCCGATACCGCAATATTAAGCACTTCTCCAATAGTGCTTATAGACGAAATTGAAAATGCCGGAATAGACAGAAAAAGAGCGCTTAATTTACTGGTTAACGAAGAAAAAATTGTTCTTATGGCTACCCATGACCCAAGCTTAGCTCTTATGGCAGATAAAAGGATTGTTATTAAAAACGGCGGTATTTACAAGGTTATTGAAACCGGCTCAAAGGAAAAACAAGTCTTGAAGGAATTGGAAGGAATGGACAAAATAATCAACACAATGAGAGCTAAGCTCAGAAGCGGCGAAACAATAAATTACTAATAAATGTGTTTTGAAATTATTACGGGACGAAAGTTCCTTTTTCATTGATTAATTTAAAGAAATGTAATAAAATATATTATGGATTATTTTAAGGATAAGTTATGATTAAAAAAAGAAGTGTAGTGCATTGGCTTCCTGCAGTATTATGGATGGGTTTAATATTTTTTTTGTCTTCTCAACCGGCTGTTAGCTCAAATTCTTTAAGCAAGGGGTTAACCAAATTAATTATAGAAATTTTAGGGAGAATTCTGCCGGTTGATATAGAAATAAGCACTGTTGATGTCTATGTTTCGCGGATGAATCATTTCGTCCGCAAGTTTGCCCACTTTTTTGCATATATGATACTTGGTATATTTGTTTCAAACGGATTTAAAAAGAGCGGCAGCAAAAAGGTATTTCTGCTTTCATTTGCTATTTGCGCAATCTATGCTGTCAGCGATGAGCTTCACCAGCTTTATGTGCCGGGAAGAGGATGCCGGCTGAAGGATGTTATAATTGACAGCGCAGGTTCATTAACGGGAATATTTTTGGCAAAGGAATATTTCAGACTGTCCAAAAAATTTAAAAGGAGGCTTCCATGACGAAGCTAAAAGCGGATTTAATGTTGTTGATGGTAACATTGGGCTGGGGAATTTCATACTACTTAGTTGATTTAAGCTTAGTTGATATGGGTCCGTTTACCTTAAACACAAACAGGTTTTTGATTGCATTTATTGTTGCCTTGTTAATTGCATTTCCTAAATTAAAAAACATTTCAAAAACCACATTTAAATTCAGCCTTCTGCTGGGCGGTGCATTGGTATTTGTTTACATAGGAGCAACATTCGGTCTTCAGTATACATCATTGTCCAATGCAGGTTTTTTGTGCGGATTGACCGTTATCTTTACACCGATACTATCAGCGGTAGTTTATAAAAAGTTGCCGAACAAAAAACAAGCTGTTGTAATCTTAATGAGTTTTATAGGTATAGCACTTTTAACATTGAAGGATGACTTTACCGTTAATTATGACAATTTGCCGGGTGACCTTTTATGTATCATGTGTGCTGTTTTTTATGCGGTACATTTATTGATTACCGAAAAGGCAGTAA
>DCDU01000069.1:10270-10390 GCA_002316585.1 Firmicutes bacterium UBA1047
ATTGATTACCGAAAAGGCAGTAACCTATGAAGATGTGAACCCGTTCCAGTTAGGTGTTTTGCAGTTGGGAACAACAGGGGTATTTAATTTAATATTGGCATTTATATTTGAAAATCCTCA
>DCDU01000214.1:0-8751 GCA_002316585.1 Firmicutes bacterium UBA1047
AATCTGGATGGCGCCTCCAAAATATTTTTTGCACCCTTAGCTCAGTTGGATAGAGTGTTCGACTACGAATCGAGAGGTCGTGGGTTCGAATCCCCCAGGGTGCATTTGAATTAATGCTTACAGCATTATAGATAATCGAACAAAGCGAATGTCGCTAAAAATTCGTCAAAAGAAAAAGATAATAAAATAACCCTATCAATCAAAATAGGGCTTTTTTATTTTAGAAGATACCTGATTAAATGTCTTACCTATATTGTTTTTTCTTAACTTCGCATCCAATTTGGAGGTACCATAAAAATTTCTATAAACATGATTACCTCTATCATCATATCCAATAAAAGCACGAACAAGAAAATATTCCTTATCTCCTGCTATCGGATTTGTCTTAGATTTGTTGCCCATTATAAATAAAATTAATAAATTTTTTAAGGATGCAAAGGATTATGTTCTTAAAGTATTCGATTTTTTTATATACTAAATATGTTCAAGGTTTATCTTCTATAGCCCATCAGATTGTAATTTCTTTAATATTTTTTAATTTTATGATGCTAATAAGCATACTATTTCATCAAATTTGCACGCATTTGCCAGCATTGCAATCAATACTATTGCTAATATAATTGAACATATATCTTTGGGTTTATTATTAAAAGCTAAAGTTAAAGTTAAAAATATAACAAAAATATATTGACAAATACAGGATACGATACTATAATAGCTACTAAAGGTAGCTACTAAAAAAGCGTATGAAACAAACTACACTCATCAACTTAATCAAAATTTCTTATAGGTCCCGGGAAACTTATATAAGATATAGAGTGGAAGTATGTCTAATAATAGACATATAGTTGCAAAACATATATTAATTAAAATTTCAAAAATGATACTTTGGAGGGTTATTATGATTGTTAAAATTATTTTAGCTTTGGTAGTTATTGTAAATGGGATATTTGCAATAACATTTATAAAGGATTATATTGCTCATAAGGAAGAAGCTAATAATGAACCTATAAAACCGATAACTTTAGCTATAACTGAATTCATTATGTTTTTCTTATCAACATTTGGAATATCTGACTTTGCAATAGGTACAGTAATATATAGCAAATTTAAATGGACTGATGCAAAAAAACTTCCGGGCACGTTAAATGCCGAATGTGTAATACCGGTTGCGGTTATGGCTTTAGCTTATATTTCGTCAATAGATGTAGATATTACAACTTTGATAGTAGCAATTGTAGCTCAGGTAATAGGTGCTTACATAGGACCGAGATTTGTTGTGAAAATGAATGTAAATATAATAAAAATGTTTATATCAACAGGCTTAATCATAGCAGCAGCGCTAATATTAATGGGGAAATTTGGGCTTTATCCGACCGGCGGGGATGCAAACGGCTTAACAGGATTCAAGTTGATTTTATTAGGTATTTTAAGCTTTGCATATGGTGCACTTAACAATGTTGGTATTGGCTCCTATGCATTAACAATGGCTACTGTTTATGCTTTTGGTTTAAATCCGGGGATAGCTTTCCCTATAATGATGGGTGCTTGTACCTTTTCTGTTCCAATTGGAAGCATGCAATTTATAAAATTTGATTCATATTCAAGAAAAATTACTTTATATGCGGCTATATTCGGCTCAATTGGTGTTCTGTTTGCAGCATTTATAGTAAAAAGCTTAGATGTTTCGATGTTGCAGTGGATAGTTGTGGTAGTAATAATTTACAGTGCATTTACAATTATTAACGATTTAAGAAAAACTAAAAAGTAGGGAGAATGAAATGAGAATATTAGTGTTAAATGAACAGGATATAATAAATGTATTTACTATGCAAGATGCGATTCAGGCAGATAAGGATGCTTTGGAAATTTATTCAAAGGGCGGAAGTGTTACTCCCTTGAGAACAAATATAGCCGTTCCGAAAGAGGAAGGTCAAAGCTTGGCTATGCCGGGATATGCCGCTGAGGCTAATGCGTTAGGTGTAAAGATAGTATCAGTTTACCCGAATAATATCAAAAAAGGACTTACCTCTGTGCCTGCTACAATGGTTTTACAAAATGAGGATACAGGTGAAGTTAATGCAATATTAGATGGTACATTTCTGACAAGAATCAGGACAGGTGCCGTTTCAGGTGCGGCTACAGATTTATTAGCTAAAAAAGATTCGAAAATATTTGCCTTATTTGGTACAGGCGGTCAGGCAGAAACACAATTAGAAGCGGTATTGACAGTAAGAGGCATAGAGGAAGTTAGAGTATTTGACCTTAGCAAAGAAAGAGCTCAAGACTTTGCAGATAAAATGGCAGAAAAATTTAATGGGAAATTTAAAGCAAAATATGTTGTTGCAAAAAGCTCAGATGATGCAATAGTTGATGCTGATATAATAACAAGTGTTACAACTACTAAAACCCCTGTATTTAATGGAAAATTAGTTAAGAAGGGCGCTCATATAAACGGGGTTGGCTCATTTACGCCTTTTATGCATGAAATAGATGAATATATACTCCTTAACGCAGATAAAGTATATGTTGATACTAGAAACGGAGTTCTTAATGAAAGCGGAGATTTTATAATACCAATAAGCGAAGGAAAATGTACAGAAGATATTATTACGGGAGAGCTTGGTGAATTAATATTAGGTAAAACTATAGGCAGAGAAAGCGATGAAGAAATTACATTTTTTAAAACAGTAGGAAGTGGAGTTTTAGATGTTGTAACAGCCAGAAGGATTTATGAGAAAGCTGTTGAAAAAAAAGCCGGTCAGATAATAGAATTCTAAAAAATATATTACTAATAAGATTAATAATTAGAGTTCCTTCAAAAATTAACATTGAGGGAACTCTAATTTGTTAGAAATTTATTTAACAAAAGAGAAATAAAGACCTATATATACATAAATGGAAAGATTATATTGACTTATATATAGTCTGATACTAAAATATTAAATGTAAGCATTACAAAGGAGGGCTATCGTGGATGATATTATAAATTTATTAAGAAAATTTGATTTCACAGAATCAGAAGCTAAAGCTTATATTACCTTGATACAAAACGGCTCTTGTACTGGATATGAATTAAGCAAGCTATCAGGTGTTCCGCGCTCTAAAATTTATAATATTTTAGAGATTCTATACAATAAGGGATATGTAACAAATACAAGTGAAGGCAAAACACTTTTATATAAAGCAGAACCAATTGATCACATTGCAAGACTAATAAAGAATACTACAGAAGACAGATTGAATTTGCTTTCAAAGAATATTTCAAAATATAGCTCAGAAAAGGATGATGGGAAAATATGGAACCTGAACAGCTATGAAGCAATTATAAATAAATGTCTTGAAATGATAGAAAGTGCGAAATATGAAATATTAATTGAAATATGGGATGATGATTTAACTGAAAGGATAGAAAATGCTATTGTTGAAAAAGAAAATTCTATAGAAAGAGTTTTAGTAGTCTTTTACGATCCTCTTAAGAATTATCAAACTAAAATTAAAAACTTTTATAAACATAGATTTGAGCAAGAAAAATTTAAAGAAAATGATGGAAATAGGTGGATTATGATTGCAACTGACTCAAATAAGATGCTTAATGCCACAATTCGCAATAATATGGTAGCTGAAGGTATAGTAACTAAAAATTCCGGCATGGTATTTTTTGCTCATGAATATATAAAACATGATGCATATACCCTTAAAATGATAGATGTATTAGGAGAAGAAAAAGTTAATGAGATTTTTGGAAGTAATATGAAAGGAATTAGAGATATATTTTAGAAATTGAAGCCCTATTAATAAGGCTTTTTTATTACAAAAAATACATAAAAGACAATACTTTAGAAAATATTTAATAACTTGTGTAGACTTTTAAAATGATGTATCATGAGAGTATGATATAAAAAAATTTTCTATTAATTAAGAAAGAGGGTAGCACTTTATAATGAAGAAATATATTTATGTTATGTGCATTTTTTATTAATAGTAATTAATTTTTACTAGCTGTAAAAGTCTTAATACAAACAATTCAGTTGATGTGAATGTAGATTCCGATGGACAAAGTAATGAAGACAATAATGAAAATTTTGATGAACAAAGCACAGATATTTCTGAAGACAATCTTACACCATTGGAAGAAGCAACACCTGAACAGTTAAGTTTTATTAATCTTAATAAAAATATAAATGGTCAAAAAATCATGGGATAATTTCCCATGATTTTTTAAACCCTAACCCCGTTTTATTGAGTTTTTTTCCCTGTTTTTAATTTTTTACTGGGCATTAATTAAATAGTTTACTTCAACATTTAATTCTTCAGTGTCAGTCATGAACTCTCTGAATTGTTCGCCTGTATATTGAGCCATTCCGCCGATATTATATACTTTGCTCATATCATAACCGTTAGCGGCCAACATTTTCATAAGCATTGCAACTCTGCCACCGGATTGGCACATAAGCATAAGATTTTTGTCTTTCGGGAAAAGAGCATTTAAGATAGCTCCCGATGAGTCATAGACAGCTACAGGCTCATCATGAGTTCCTCTGAATAACTGCGGGAACCCTTCGGTTCCTGCATTTTCATTATAGATATATGCAAAGAATGGAATTACCTCGAAATTCTTAAAGTGTTTCTTTGAATAATCTTCGTAATTTCTAAGGTCAATATATACCGAATCCTCTCTGTTCATATAATCCAATAAATTCTCATGATTAATGCCGGAATTTTCGAAAGTATAATCGCCTTCAACTTTTTGAGCTGCCGGAAGCTCTGCCAATTTTTCTTCCTGTACCGGTGTCGGGCTCGGTGCCGGTGCCGGTGCTGTTGCGCACCCTGTTAATACAATTGTAAGTATTAATAATAATGATAGTAGTCTTTTAAATTTTAACATATTACCCTCCTAATTATTAAAGAATTCGTCTGCTGCATGGTAGTCCATAATTGAATTCAGTATTCTTATTATGTTGTTAGCTGAAACAGTAGCGCCTGATAAAGCGTCAGTTGTGTAACCGTCTCTTCCTTCACCTTCTTGATATTCTTCTACCTTAATATCATCAATTGTGCTTAAAGAGTGAATATACTTTGAGTCTTTTTGCGGGAAAAATGGTATGTATTCTGTCATAAAAAGTTCGTAAGTCACTCCTGCAGGCACGGGGTCCGAATCTCCCCAATGTCCTCCGTTATAATGACCCGTAGAATCCTTATCGAATGACAGAAATTTAACTTTTACATCTTCAGGATTCTTGCTTTCCGGCAAGGTCAGTTCTACATACATTGTTTGCCACATATTTACCGAAGCTTCCCTGCATGTACATGAAAGGTATGAAACCTGATATTTAATGTAATCTCTTGCCCGATATTTGAAATTTACAAAAGCATAGAAAGGTGTTTCATTCTTTGGTCCGTCAATATGTGCATGAGGAATTACAGAAACAACATTTCCTATGCCATTTGGACCAAGCCCCGCACTGTTGTTTAAAAAGTCATTTACTTGTTCAATAGTAATATCTGCCTTAGAATCCGCCGAATTTTGAGTATTGCTGCATCCCGATACGATGAAAATTAAAATCAGTACCAAGACTGCAAAAATATAGTGTTTCCTTTTCATTTGTCCTCCTAAAAATTAATATTAATCAATAATAAGGTCAGCACAAACAATTAAGTGTGCACACAATTCTTTTCTTGAAGAAATGCCTCCTCCCCCTATATCTGAATTTAAACTTTTTTATTTAAAACAAGATAAGAATCATTGACTTTATTATAACAAATATATTCATTATAGCGGTATTGTAACAATATTTATGTGACTAAGTCACATAAATATAAAAGCATACCCATAGCGAGGAAGCAAAACCTTCAGTATTTTCTATTTTCTAAATAGCAAGAAATAAGCAGCGCCTGAATATCAAATATATATGATACCAGGCGCTACTTATTTTCTTGGATACCCATTCTATACCTCACGGTAAAGATTCAACATTAGTTTTATTAATTACTACCCTACCAATCTTCTTACCTTGTCATGCTGTAATTGCTTTCAATAATCTGACTGTTAACGGGTCAGACCACAATTCATACGTAACAAATGATAATGGTATTGACTTCGTTATAATTATTATAAAACTTTTGTTGTAATATAGATATACCCAAGATTTTATTCTTTAAACATGAATTTTAAAATATTTTTAAATTTTTCTTGCTTAATACCCCCACCTTCTATAATTTAATAACTCTATTTATCATAAATGAATATAATAGTAGACAAGAATTTGTTGACTTTACCGTGTTATAAATTTATTATATAAGTTATATGATTATTATACGCTAAACATAATACTGACGTAAGTTTTTGAATAAATATATAATTATTTAATTCATCGGTAATATTAACAATTGATAAATAAATTGGAGGCAAGATTATGTACAAGACTAATATAAGTGCAAAATTAAAAGGAAACATGGCTTTTGAAATGGATATTAACGGTCATACCGTTATAACGGATGCATCTGTTGAAAACGGAGGAAACGATTTAGGACCAAGTCCTAAGGCACTGCTGCTGGCTGGTTTGATTGGATGTTCCGGCATAGATATTATGAGCATTATCAAGAAAATGAAAGTGGAATTAGATGATGTTAATGTTGATATTGAAGCTGAGGTTAGGGAAGAAGATCCTAAGATATACAATTATATAAAAATAATTTATAGATTCAAAGGCAAAGATGTACCATATGAAAAGGTTGAAAGAGCAGTTAAGCTTTCTATGGAAAAATACTGCGGTGTATCCGCAATGCTTGAAAAGGCAGTGCCTATAACATACGAAATAGTAGTAGAATAAAAAACAAAATGATGATTTAACATTACTGCGCGGTAATGCCTTTCTTAACCGCAGGCGATGAATCTTATATTACGGAGGAAAAAATGAACTGGATTGAAGTTTCTGTTTATACAACAACAAACGGTATTGAAATAATTAACGGAGCAATGTTAAGACTTAACATTAATGACGCTGTAATCGAGGACCCGGGTGTCTTTGAAGATTTTTTGAACAGTGAAACATTGAATTGGGATTATTATGATGAAGATTTAGTAAAAATGAAAGATAAAGAAAGCTGCATCAAAGTATATTTGGCAGATAACGGTCAGGGAAGAGAACAGTTGGGCAAGATTTGTGAATTTATTGACGAATTAAAGAAAGATAACAACAGCATTGATTTAGGAAGGCTTGAGGTGGAAACAAAGGTTTTAAATGATGAGGATTGGGCTAACAATTGGAAGCAATACTTTAAACCATTTGCTGTATCTGATAAAATAGTTATTAAGCCTTCCTGGGAACAGTATAAAGAGTCTGCAGACGGAAAAATAATTCTTGAAATTGATCCCGGCATGAGTTTTGGAACAGGGCAGCATCATACTACACGCCTATGTATAGAGCAGATAATTAAGTATTTAAAAGAAGATATGGAAGTGCTGGATTTGGGATGCGGCAGCGGGATACTGTCAATTGCGGCATTGCTTCTTGGAGCGAAAAGCTGTGTCGGAGTGGATGTTGACGAGAATGCTGTTCATATTGCAAAGGAAAATGCGGCATTGAACCATATTTATGACGACAGATTCACCGTATATTGCGGAGATGTAACAGAAGATACGGAATTGCAGGAAAAAATAGGATATGATAAGTATGACATGATTGCTGTAAATATAATTGCACAAATTATCATGGGTATGAGCGAAACTTTCCCAAGATTTTTAAAAAAGGGCGGTTTAGTTATAGCCTCAGGAATAATTAAAAAATATTTAGATGAAGTGGTTGAAAATTTAAAAAGTCTTGGATTTGAAATAATAGAAATTTGCGATAGCGAAGAATGGGTATCAGTAGTGGGACAGTGGGCAGGTCAATCACTATGATTGCGACTTGACCCAATTTCTTCAATGAAACTGCGCACGTCCCTGACTGTTTCACCCGCTGTCTCATCAAAGGAGGAAGAATGTTCAGATATTTTTGTACTGAAGAGAATATAAATAATAATAAAGTTACCGTGGAAGGCGGTGACGCAAAGCATTTAAAAACAATTCTACGGGCTCTGATAGGAGATAAAATATCCGTTGTGACTGAAAGCAAGGAATACATTGCAGAAATAGAAGCAATAAATAAGGAAGATATAATCTGTACCTTGGTTGAAGAAACCATGACTAATAATGAAACAAAAATCAACATAACTCTTTGTCAGGGAATACCTAAGCAAACTAAAATGGAAACAATCATACAGCAAAATGTAGAGTTAGGAGTTAAAAGTTTTATTCCGTTAATAACCGAAAGAACTGTTGTAAAGCTTAATGAAAAAAACAGAGAGCAAAAGAAATTGGACAGGTGGCAAAAGATAGCTAAGGAATCAGCAAAACAGAGCAAAAGAAACATAATTCCTGAAGTCAGTGACATAATGACAGTAAAGGAGCTGATTGAAAAGCTCAGGAATGAAAAAGCTGAAGTAATAGTCCCATATGAGTTGGAGGATGTAAAGCTGATAAAGGATGTTTTAAAAGAGCCAAAGCAAAGTTACTATATAGTAATAGGTCCCGAAGGGGGCTTTGATATTAAAGAAATTGAAATGCTTCAGGAAATCGGCGCACATATTGTGACCTTAGGCAAAAGAATACTCAGAACAGAAACTGCAGGTGTTGTAACTTCAGCCATAGTAATGTATGCCTGCAATGAAATGGCATAATTCCAGAATTCCGGGGACGGACCTTTGAAT
>DCDU01000214.1:8959-11769 GCA_002316585.1 Firmicutes bacterium UBA1047
AGTATGACAAATATAGAAGATAAAGTAGAAAAAATATGTTTTTTTTCACTAATTAGGTAGAGACAAAATTGAAAAAATGGATTATAATTGTTGTAGCTGATAAATATAATAAGGAGGTATGTATATGTCAGAAGGATCAAAGAAAAAAATGGCGCTGACAACAAAGATTTTCATCGGTTTGGTATTAGGTATTTTATTAGGTATTATTCTTCAGTCAAACCCTGATATCGCAAACAATTACGTAAAACCATTCGGAACATTGTTTTTAAACCTTATTAAACTTGTAATCGTACCTTTGGTATTTTTCTCGCTAATAGTCGGAACATGCAGCATGGATGATGTAAGAAAGCTTGGTAGAATCGGTGGGAAAACGGTAGCCTATTATTTAATGACTACAGCTTTTGCCGTAACAATCGGATTAATATTAGCTAATGTAAGCAATGTAGGAGGAGGATACACCATTCCCGTGGATGCTGCTTATGAAATAACAGCACCTCCGAATGTTATTGACACTTTGCTTAATATTATACCTTCAAATCCTTTAAAAGCACTTGTAGATGGCAATATGCTTCAAATTATAGCTTTTGCCATTATTATCGGAGCCGGAATTATCGGCATCGGGGAAAAAGGCAGATTATTGCAACAGGTATTTGATTCGGGGGCAGAAGTGATGTACAAAATTATCGGAACAATAATGCAATTTGCTCCAATAGGAGTATTTGCACTCATAACACCCGTTGTCGCTCAAAACGGTCCCAGTATATTGCTTCCGTTACTTAAGCTGATAATTGTTGTATATGCAGGCTGTGCAATCCATGCACTGTTTACGTATTCTTTAACGCTGTGGATATTTGCAAAGGTGACACCTATGCAATTTTTTAAAGGAATTGCCCCTGCTATGGTATTTTCATTTACAACTGCCAGCAGCTCGGCGACTCTTCCTATCACCATGAAGAATACAGAGGAGAATTTAGGAGTACCTAAATCCATATGCAGCTTCACTCTTCCCTTGGGTGCTACGATAAATATGGACGGAACAGCCATTTATCAGGGAATTTGTGCATTTTTTATCGCACAGGTATATAATATAGATTTACCTATTTCAGCACAGCTTACTATTATTTTAACTGCAACATTAGCTTCGATAGGTACAGCCGGAGTTCCCGGAGCAGGAATGATAATGCTTGGAATGGTATTGCAGGCAGTCGGGCTTCCTATTGAAGGTATTGTAATTATTGCAGGAGTAGACAGAATACTTGATATGATGAGGACAATGATTAATATAACAGGTGATGCAGCATGCTCAGTTGTTGTAGCAGCGACTGAGGGCGAACTGGACAGAACGGTTTATGAAAAACCTGTACCGGCAGCTAAATAGTGTTGCACAACGCAATTAAATAATGATATAATCGTGGGACAGTAGGTCAACCGCAATGAGACTGCGTACATACCTTAGCTGTCCCGCATATTTTTTGCAATCACGCAGAATGACAAAAAACAGAGGTAATTATGAAAAAATTAGGAATTTACATACACATTCCATTTTGCACTAAAAAGTGCGGTTACTGCGATTTTTATTCGGTAAAATGGAATGAAATACAAGAAAATACATATATTCAGGCAGCAATAAATGAAATAAAAAGCTACAGTGCACTAACAAAGAAATTTACAGTTGACAGTATATATATCGGAGGAGGCACTCCATCAATAATTAATTCCCAACATTTAGATAATATAATAAACACGGTTAAGAGTATATTTACTGTGGAAAAAGATTGCGAAATAAGCATGGAGGCAAATCCAAACTCGATTACGGAAAACATAGAAGCTTACGGGGAAATTGGAATTAACAGACTAAGTATCGGTATTCAGTCATTAAATGATAATATATTGAAAAAAATAGGAAGAATTCATAATTCCGCAGAAGCTTCGGAAGCTATTGACAGAGCAAAAAGCTTCGGTTTTGAAAATATCAATGCAGATGTTATGTTTAATATTCCGGGACAGACTATTGATGATATAAATAATACAATTAATCAATTAATCAAGAAAGATATAAAGCATATTTCATTTTATTCATTGAAATTAGAAAAAGGAACACCAATGTACATATTGGAAAAAAATAAGGAAATTATTATGCCTGAAGAGGATTATGAAAGAGGAATGTATTATTCGGGCAGAGATATTATGGAAAAACACAATTTAATGCAATATGAGATTTCAAACTTTGCCATGAAAGGTTATGAATGCAGACATAATTTAAAATATTGGAATCAAGAGGAATATATAGGAATAGGTCCTTCGGCGCATTCATTTTTAGGAAATATGAGATTTAGTAACCCTTCTGATTTAACGGAATATATATTAGGCGGCGAAGATGAAATATTTGAAAGAAATATTTTAGAATTTATGGATAGTAAGGACTTGATATTTGAGTATATAATGCTTCGCTTAAGGCTTATTGAAGGACTTAAGCTTAAAGATTTTAAAAATAAATTTTCAATTGATTTCAAAGAAGAATACGCAAGTCAAATCGATTATTTAACTAAAAATTGTTTGGTTGAATCGGACGATGAAACTATCCGTCTTACAAAAAGAGGCATGGATATATCAAACTATGTTTTTGAACAGTTTTAAGCAGACTGCTCTGATATGCCAGCCATTTCGCTTCGCTCTGGATTGCGCTGCATCTGACCTACCAGCCATTTTTTAGAAAAAGGACTCTAAAAAATGGGGTTAGGTCATGAAAAAAATTTGTATTTAAACTATTGACAAATTTTATCATAAGTAGTATCTTTATATTATGGAGT
>DCDU01000032.1:0-152 GCA_002316585.1 Firmicutes bacterium UBA1047
GAAACTATTTCAAAGCTTCTTCCCGATTTTCCGTTAGTCTTGCATGGTTCATCCTCGGTCCCGAAGGAATTTGTAGACCTTTGCAACAAATACGGAGGACAAATCCCGGGAGCTGCCGGAGTACCCGAAGAAATGCTGAGACGTGCTTCTCA
>DCDU01000032.1:406-2307 GCA_002316585.1 Firmicutes bacterium UBA1047
CAATATTTTGTTGAACATCCTTCCGAGTTCGACCCGAGAAAGTACTTAGGACCAGGTAGAACAGCAATTAAAGATATGGTTGCACACAAAATGCGAAATGTTTTGGGCTGCAGCAATAAAAGATAAAAATATTTTTGACGAATTCAGCGCAAAATTTACCAAGACTTAACAAAATATAATTTAAAACTGACCGGGACTTTTTTAATTCCCGGTCTCTGCATTCTCTATAAAGTCAATTGCTGTTTCTTCATAGCAGTATAAAAACAATCAACCTAATGTTCGAGTATATTTACATTGTTATATCAAATTTTTACCTTTTGCAGGCTCAAACAGTGTAATCATAAAGATGGTTGCATGTTCCTTCCATGAAAATATTCTTTTTACTTTTCCCGTCAAACAGGTGTATTTTTTTTAAATCAAAATAAAGTTTGACCTCATTCCCCTCGGTCAATTTTTCTTTCACTGCTGATTTTGCCGTTATTTTTTCTCCAAAACAGTCGAAGTGAACATGGGCTTCATATCCTAATACCTCGGTTATTTCATGCACCGCGTCAATTCCGTCGCCGTCTTTTCCGGCTACGAACCTTATATCCTCCGGTCTTATGCCTGCTATAAGCTTTTTTCCCACATATTTTTCCAAAACCTCTTTGTCATACATAAGCTCGGCTAACGGCAAAGTAAAATTCTTTGTTTTAAGCAATATGTTCTCTCCGTGACCGTCAACCATCATTTCTATAAAATTCATGCGTGGCGAACCGATAAAACCTGCTGTAAAAATATTGGCGGGACTTTCATAAATATTTTTAGGGGTACCTGTCTGCCGTATTATTCCGTCCTTCATTACCACTACTCTGTCCGCCATTGTCATTGCTTCCGTTTGGTCGTGAGTTACATAAACAAAGGTGGTTCCTAATTTCTTATGAAGCTTTATTATTTCTATGCGCATCTGCGCTCTAAGTTCCGCATCCAAATTGGACAGGGGCTCATCCAAGAGAAAGACCTGAGGCTCTCGTACAATTGCCCTGCCTAAAGCCACTCTTTGCTTTTGACCGCCGGACAGCTCTCCCGGCTTTCTTTTAAGCAGCTCCTCTATATGGAGCATTTTTGCGGCACTCATTACTTTTTCCCTGATTTCGGATTTGCTCGCTCTTCGCATTTTCAGCCCGAAGGACATATTGTCAAACACCGTAAGGTGAGGATAAAGAGCATAATTTTGAAATACCATTGCAATGTTGCGGTCCCTGGGTCTGATATTTCCGGCAGATTGACCTCCTATAAATAAATTGCCTTCTGTAATATCCTCCAACCCTGCTATTATCCTGAGAGCCGTAGATTTCCCACATCCGGAGGGGCCTACAAGAACAACAAACTCGCCGTCATCTATATTCAGATTTATATTTTTTAATGCTGTAATATTTTTTGAGTATTTCTTTGTTATATTTTCTAATCGTACTGATGCCATAATTATGTCCTTTCACGCAGTTTAAAATTGTTTATAAAAAAGTCAAATAAAAAATATACAGGCAATATGAACCGATACGCGCAGGCATACCTTCCATATTGGGCTCCCGACACCGCGGCGGCATAAAACATTATAAATGCGGACGCTGTTTCAACAATCATAAGCATATTCAAGCTTTTGTTCCTCATAAGCCGTAAAGCTGCCGCAAAGCAGGCAGAACTTAACAAGCCTCCGGCAAAAATATAAATAAAGGACTTTGCAAAATAAACATCAAAGAAATAGTCCCTCGTCAGCCTAAGCCCGCTTAAATTATCCCTGTACCTTTCTGCAAGCCCTGACCAGAAATCAAAATCCGACCATTTTGTAGGGATGAAGCTTCCGGATATTTCAAAGAAAAAGCTTCCGGCAAAAAAACATATGCACACCCATAAAACTAAAA
>DCDU01000032.1:2447-2788 GCA_002316585.1 Firmicutes bacterium UBA1047
TATGCACACCCATAAAACTAAAAGAAATACATAATAAGCAATAATCCTAAGTCCTTTTTTATGTTTCTTGGCATAATAAAATCCCGCCATCAGCCTTACGAACATGCAGGCAAAAATAGTCAATGCCGGAAATATAAGAAAGTTCCCCGTCACGGACACCATATCGGAATAATTGATTACGGAATCCGCGGAGTACGAATTTTGAAGTATAAATTCTTCAATCATCACACCTGCTTCGTCACCGTCAGATTCCGACTCCATGTCCAAGGAAACAAATTTCTCATCTTTTTTGTAATTATCCTTTTTCACCGCAATTATTCCTGTGACGGCATCTGTTACAC
>DCDU01000032.1:2945-19039 GCA_002316585.1 Firmicutes bacterium UBA1047
TCTATATAAACGGTTTTCCCCAAAACATCCCGTGAGCCCCAAAGCTCATATGCCTTGTCCGAGGACATGGAACAGCCTGTATACCCCCACATGCCTTTCCCGTCTCCCCACATATATATAACATCCGATTCGATACATATTCCAAGGTCAGGGTCCTCTATCTCAAGGTTGTAATCCTGTTTCCATGCAGTCAGCTTAAAATCCGTCCCCAAATCTTTCTGCCTCCTGCGTATTTCATATAAGCCGTCAATATTAAGAGGAGTTGTTTCAAACCTTAGGCTAACGCCTTTGTATTCCCTGTCTAATTCTGCGTACCTGCCGGCACTGCCGCTCCACAGCATGCATGCCGCCAGCACAAGCAGCATTGCCAAAAGCTCCCTTTTGTATTTTTTCATTTGGTTTTCGCCCTCACTCTGTCCGATTCTTCCACAGGCTTATTGCTGCTTACTATTACCTCTTCGTCACTTACGCCGCTGACTGCGGCTCTGCTTCCGTCACTGTCAAGCACCTCAATATTTATCCTATATGCGGCGTCCTCCTCTCCCAACAGTGTATTCACTTTCTTAACTCCAAGAACATAATCGCCGGCGCCGCTGCTCCTCACGGCGCTTAAAGGTACGACTTTGCTATATTCCTCCGTGGTTTTCACATGCTTCATGGATGCCGCCATTCCGCTGTAAAGCTCATTGTTTTCCGGCATTTCAACGGCTATTTCCACTGTATTTTTATCGGATGACGAAAATTTCACCCATTTTACTTCTGCGTCCTTTATGGGCGCTTTCTGCCCTTCCAAAGTAATTTGCGCTAAATCCCCCGGCTTTATATACTTTGCGCTTTCTTTGTCCGCCTCTGCCTTGAAGTAATAGTTTGAATCCCCCGGTATAATGGAAATAAGATTCCCCGCTGAGGTTTTTTCACCCGGCTTAACATAAATTTCATCTATTGTTCCGCCCCTTCCGGCATATATTGCGGAGCCCGCCGCAGACAATTCCCTTAATGAGATGATTTCTTTATTTTTAAGCTGAATTTCCAATTCAGCAGATTCTTTATCGATTTCGTTCCTTTCCCTTGCCACCTTATCCGCCGCCTGGGCTTTTTCTTTTTCATCAATTGCTGCCTGAAGGTTGAGCAAGGCATCTTCTACCGCCCTTTTATCCTTTTTTAGCTCGATTCCGCCGTTTATTTCTTTATTCAGCTCTAAGTCCTCCTGTGCTCTTTGAAACTCTTCCTCGGCTTTTTCAACAGCCCTGTCCCCGGAGGAATCATAAGTGTTCAGAGAAAGGCTTTGTTTTTTCAGCTCTAAGAGCCTTAGCTCGGTCTCCGCCACAGAAAGCCGCTCCTCAATATCACTGCCGTCAAGAATAATCAACGGCTCCCCTGCTGTTACGACCTGCCCCTGCTCAACCTTTATCTCCCGTATTATGAATCCTTCCTCCGAAGAAATATACAGCTTTTCCTTAGGCTCCATCCTTCCTTCACAAAACATTTCATGAGCCAATCTGCCCCTTTCCGCCTTTTTTACATACACCTTCGCAACAGCGACGGAATCGGCAGCCCTTGAGAGTATGGTGAAAAGCAGCATTAGCGCGAAAAAACCGGCAAGTGCTTTTGCATAAAGCTTTTGTTTTTTGTTTTTTTCATCTTCCTTGCAACCGTATGTCATAACTCTCTCCTTTGGCTCATTCTTTCAGACCTGATGCACGAATTCCTTTTTCCAAATACTTCTGCCCCAATAGAAATATGAGCATTGACGGCACTATCATCAATACAGATGCCGCCAAGTACAGGACGCCTGTGCCGGAAGCAATATAGGGCATAAACAACGACAGGGGCCACAGGGCTTTGTCCTTCAGAAATATGAGGGGCTGCTCTATAACGCTCCAGTATTCCAAAAAATCCAAGACAACAACAGATATAATTCCCGGTGCTCCCATGGGAAGCCCTATGTGTATAAATATTTCAAGCTCTCCGGCTCCGTCCGTTTCCGCCGCCTCCATAATTGCGGCGGGAACCGCCCGAAAAAACATATACATTATAAATACAGGAAACGTTGAAAAAACAGCAGGCATAATTATTCCCAAATGGGTGTTTAAAAGATTAATCCTGTCTAATATTATGTAATCGGAAACCATTGTAACCTGAAACGGCATCAGCATCAGAGCAATATATAATATAAGAAGAATTTTCTTTAACTTGAAATCATATTTAGCAAAACCCCATGCCGCAGGAACACCAATCAGAAGCTGACCAGCCAGCACAGGAAATACAATTTTGCAGGAATTCCAAAAAGCTGCGAAAAATCCCGGAGAATCCAGCAAAAGTTCCACATAAGGTTTAAGAGTGGGATAATGCGGTACTATATTCCAGTCTGCTGTTTTATCTCCACTTTGCTCAACAAGTATAGGAGATAGGTTTTGCTCAAATTCATCATCACTCATGAAAGAACCTCCGGCAATCATTGCCACAGGAAGCAATATAATCAGAGAAAAAACAATTAATATCAATGTGTTTATATTAAAAATTTTTTTCATTTACTGAAGCTCTCCTCCGGATATTTTTTTCAAAAGTAGTATAAGGAAAAATATAATACCTGCCGTCATTACCGCTCCGGCACATAGCTTATCCATGTCAAGCGAGGCAAACCAGTTATTAAACAAATGCTGAAGCAAGTACATACTGGTGTGAGGATATGACCCGGCAACCAAGTATGCCTCTCTGAAAACCTTGAAGGAATTAATCAGGGATAATATACCTATTATGAAAAAATCCTGTTTTATCCCCGGTAGTGTTATAAGGAAAAATTGCCTTACAGGTCCTGCTCCGTCTACGGAAGCTGCCTCATAAAGATTTGTGGAAATATTCGACAAGGAAGCCGACCACAAAACTGTATTATAACCTGTATTTCTCCATAAATAGCATATTATGAGCATGTAAAATGCAAAGGACGACCCCATGAAATCTTTAGGTGTACCTCCCATATATATTATTAAACCGTTCACCAGTCCGTTTTTATGAAATGCTGCCTTCCACAGAAATGCCAAGGAAGCCGCGGGCAGTGCCATAGGTATTAGTGAAGTGGTTTTAAAAAAATTCTCCGCGTATCTGCATTCTCCGATTATAACAGCAATAAACATAGAAAATGCCATGAGTACGGGTATGCAAACAGCAATGAATCTGAGGGTATTTGCAGCTGCCAGCCTGAATGCCTCATTGCTCAGAATGGATATATAATTTCCTATTCCAAAGAACTCATCGCTCATACCCCGGTAGAAAGATCTTTTCAGAACATCTGCAAAGGGTACCAATTTAAATATACAAACTCCTAATAAACTTGGAAGTATAAATAAAAAAGCATAAAATCCACTTCCCTTTTTATTCGGAAAGATACAGCTTTGTTCTTTCCTTGATTTTAGAAAAAGCTTGTTCCGCACTTTCATTCCCTGCAAAATATTCCTCCGTTTCATCAATAATCATCTCCAATAGAGTATAATCCGGAACATAAGGTGTTTTGACCCCTAAGCAAAGCTCCATAACCTTTTGTAATTCTTCGGCAGAAGGCATAGGACCTGCAAGCTCCTCTACAATAGTTCCCTCCTCCGTTTCTACACCGTTGGTCATTCCAAAGTACATGTTCTCATTTCCTCTTCCCTCTGCTCCCCGCTCTAAGGATTTTATATTTATAGGGAACCCGTCATAAGTTCTTGCATTCTGTACCTCTGAGGAAAGCATAATACCCACAAATTCTTCTGCCATATTAAATTTCTCTGTCTTTGAGTTTATTCCTATTATATTAACAGGGATAAATACATTTTCAGCCTGTCCCGGTAAGTGCAGTGCTACTCCGCCTTTTCTCTGGGCAATTGCCAAAGAGGGGGTGTTTACGGAATTATAGCTTTTTAGATTAGAGCAATAAGCATAAGTTCTTCCAAATGCCCAGTCAAAAATATAAGATTCACCACCGGACATTGATTCAACAAGGTCTCGAGATTTTGAATCATTTCCACTCCATTCTCTTTCATCGGGTTTTTCATCTCCATCTGTGAATTTTTTTCCTGAATCGTATATTTCTTTTAAATAAGTTAAAAATTCAGTTACAGCTTTTTCGTCTAAACTGCCTTCTTTGTCAAGCCATGCTCCACCGCTTGATAAGCCAAAAATTTTAATAAGCTCTCCGTAAGATGAAAATGGCACCGCCTGAAGCTCATTATGAGCCTTTGCAAATTCTGTAAAGGACTTAAGAGTTTTAACACTATCCGCATAATCTTCATCCATCCAAATAGAGGGTACTGTAAATTTGGCAGGCACCGCAAATATTTTTGAATCCCTCTCGTATACATTTACCACACTGTCTATGAGTTTTTCTCCGCTGTCATATACTCTTTTTACAGCACCGGACAAGTCCGCCAGCACTCCCTTGGATATATATGACTCCACATCCATATTATCAAGCAATATAAGGTCGGGACCCTTCCCCGCAGCAATTTCCGTATTAAGAGCCTTTATGGCATCCTCCTTTGTTACAGATAAATCACTGTCTATTCCAACTATTATGTTAATCCTTGTATCGGGATTTTTTCTTTGAAACTCTCCTGCTGTCTGCCTTAAGGTACTGTTTTCATTTAACGTATACACTATAAGCTCTGTGCCGGGTATGGTGGATATGCTTTCATCATATTCATATTTAAACATGCTGTTTTTTGATTCGAAATCCGCAAAGGATATGAAAAATTCTCCCGGCTTTGTCTCTATGGCGCCGCTGAAATACATTGACGGTATAGCCAATGATGTAAGCTCTCCTTCAATTATTTTTTCCCACAGGCTTCCTCCTTCCACAAGCCGGTAAACACCGCTTCTGTCAGTAAGATACATGCTCCCTTCACTGCCTCCCGTAAGTTCTGCATCACCGGTCATATTATCATAAATCACAGTATTTTTTTGCTCATAAGTATTTAAATCATAGATAACTACTTGAGATGCAGCCTCGTCAATTACAAATAAATTATCTCCCGAAACAGCAAACCTTTCATCTCTTTCTCCGCCATATCGAGTCTTGAACGTCCCCTCCGGCGAATGCTGCACAATTCCATTTCCTAACTGGGATAAAATTAAATCACCATTTGAAGCAATCTCCATTTTATTTATGTAAAGTCTTAAATCCTCAATAGAACTTTCTTTCCATTCCATTTCAATTTCTTCAAGTGTATTTTCTTCGGTAATCTTGTATATTTTATTGGTACCCTCAGTCCAAGCCCGCACCAATAAATATTTGTTATCTTTGCCGTCATAGGCTATGCTTTGTATATGGTACTCTTTTTCAAAAAGTTCTTTATACCAAGGTATCTCCACCTTCTCATACTCCATACCGTTCTTGGTGTTATACAGCTCAAACCATGGAGACTCATCTAAATATATGTATAAGTCGAGGGACCCGTCGGATTTTTTAACATAAATAACTCCATTCATATCTTCTCTTGGTTTTTTTAAATCCTTTTCTACATATCTTCCCATAGACTGTTTCCCATTTTCATCTGCCGGGGAGCCGTTGTTCCCTACGCAGGATACCATAAGAATTGCTGTACAACAGCATATGAAGAGCAATAAAGCTTTCGTAATTTTTTTCATATAACGCTCCTTAAATATTAATTTATCAGTTATTGCACAACCCTTGATAATCAGTCTTTTCTATCTATACAGCCCTGATTTGTTCAATTATAATATACATATCTCTAAATAACCTCAAATTCATTTAAAGATTATTTAGAAAGTATTTTATTAATATTACTTCCTATTAATGAAAACAGACTGAGTTTCTCCATCCCATATAACCGTTGGCATAATTCTGATTTTCGGAAACCACAAATGCGGCATCACCCGATATGTTCCTTATTTTTAAATATATAAATAAAAATTTTTTATTGGCAGGTATAAGCCGGTATTTTTAAAATTTTAATTCTTGAAATATAAATTTAATGGTGTATTATAATTTTGAATGTATAAAGAGGAATGATTAAAGATTATTTAGATACAAGCATTATATAATGGTATTATATAATTAAAAAATATTGTCTGTTGCAGGTGAAAAAATGAGAATACTTATTGTTGAGGATGACATAGAGCTGTGCAATGCCGTAAAATTCCATCTTGAACAGGAAGGCTACACCGTGGACACATGCTTAAACGGAGAGGACGGGCTGCATTTCATCAAGCAGGAAGCCTATGACCTTATACTCTTGGACCGGCTGCTGCCGGAGCTGGACGGTATGGACGTGCTGTCCCGAACGAGAGCTTTGGGCATAACCTCTCAAATTATAATGATAACCGCATTGGACGGCATAGGAGACAGAATTGCCGGCTTGGATGCCGGAGCGGATGATTACATAGTAAAACCCTTCGATATAAATGAACTGCTTGCAAGGGTAAGAGCCGTAAGCCGGCGCCCACGTCAGTGGAAAAGCACGGAAATTATTGTGCTTGACAATACGGAGCTCGACCTGATGAGGTGCAGCTTGAAAGGACCTTCAAACAAATGCACGCTGTCTAAAAAGGAATCTGAGCTTCTTGAAATTTTCATGAGAAACCGTGGATGCCTTATGCCCCGTTCCGTGCTTCTGTCCCGTGTATGGGGTCCCTGTGCTCCCGTGGAAGACGGGAACTTAGACAATTACGTGCATTTTTTGAGGAAAAGGCTTAGGTTTGTTGGAAGCAGACTTTTCATAAAGACAGCTCGGGGCGTAGGCTATTCCATGGAGGTGAAAAATGCTTAAAAAACTCCGTATAAAATTCACCCTCATATATATTTTGACCACGTGCATAATATTAGTCTGCTTTTTCGCATGGTACATGCATATGTCGGAAACCCAGCTTAAAAATCAAAGCAGCATAACATTTCAAAATAACATCAACTCAATCGTCTATAAGCTTCAAAGCGGCAAGGTCATAGACAATACGTGGCTTTCTCAAATGGAGGTCGGAAACATGCTCATAATTCATATAGAAGACAACCAAATCCCCCTCCTGTTCAGGGGCGCTTTCAAAACCGGCTTAAAGAGAGAGCTCCTTGTTGAAAAGACTCAGAATACAGCATTTAAAAAACACAATTTTGATATTAAGCTGCCGCCGCGGTCGTCCATAGATGTAAGCAGCGTAACCTTTGAAATTACCGGAGAAGACAATGAACCTTACCAAGCTGCGGCTGTGATAATACCATCCTCGAACGGGTGGCAGAGCCTCACTTTGCTAAGGGATTTAAGTATGCAGAAATCGGATATGCTGCAAAGCCGCATCAATTTTTTTGCCGCGATAACGGTTGTAATGATATCATTGTCCGCATTCGGATGGTGGTTTGCGGGAAAAGCCATACAGCCGATTGAAGTTAGCGGGAGGCAGCAGACGGAATTTGTGGCAGCCGCTTCCCACGAGCTCAGGTCTCCCCTGACCGTTCTGGGCGTATGCGTCTCCGCATTTGAAATAAGCGGAACCGAGAATGAAAAAAGGAGATTTTTAAACACCATTAAAAATGAGTGCAAAAGAATGTCACGGCTTGTGGATGACCTGCTCTTGCTTGCCGGCTCCGATTCAGGAAATTGGTCCTTCCGGGCAGAGAAGATTGAGCCGGACACACTTATTATAAATACCTACGAAGCCTATGAGGAAATGGTCAAGACAAAGAATCAGTCTTTGATGTTGGAACTGCCTCATGAGCCGCTCCCTGTCATAAAAGGTGATTATCAAAGGCTCAGTCAGGCACTTTGCTGTCTCTTGGACAACGCAATATATTATTCGGAGCCTGGAGGGAAAATTATTTTGGGAGCTTGCAAAGTCAAGCGTACCCTGCTCATTTACATTGCCGACAACGGAAAGGGAATACCGGACGAATACAAGGAGAAGGTATTTGAAAGATTTTACAGAATGGATTCCTCCCGCAGCAAAAAAGAGCATTACGGTCTGGGTCTCAGTGTGACAAAGGAAATCATAAGACTGCACCGGGGGAAGATTTATGTAAAGGATACGAAGGGCGGCGGCAGCACCTTCATTATGGAGCTGCCTTTAATAATAAGCCGCGGTTAATCTATCAGTCTGTCTAAAACTGAAAAATTAATTAAAACGAAAGATTAGCTTTGATTTTTTATACCGGATATTTACTTAATATGTGAAATCTGCTTATTTTATTTTTAAATCATTAATATATGTAGAAACATAATTTTTATCAACTGTTACAACGGCAAAATAAGTTTCATTTATTTTTTTGATTTCGCTTTCTATTAAATCTACAAGTTCCGATGAATGTAATTCATAATCCACAGGAACGACCACGTCAAATATTAGATTGGTATGGGTTTCTCCCTTAACAACTCTAAAATCATGCATTGTAAGTTTTTCGTCAACTGACCTTATAATCTTTTCCGTCATGCTCCTCAGTGCATTTATTTCCTTATCGTCTGTAATTATGGGATCTAAATGAATTACAAGGTTAATATTTAAATCCTTTGCAAAATCTCTTTCTATATTGTCAATCAAATCGTGAGATTTCAATATATCTTCCTTTGCATCTACTTCCGCATGTACTGTTGCAAAGTATTTGTTAGGTCCGTAATTATGCACCACTAAGTCATGGATATTTATTATTCCCTCATAAGATAAAATTTTACTCTCTATTGATTCAACAAATTCTTCACCGGGCATTTCTCCAAGTATAGGATTTAATATATCCCTTAATATATCAAATCCCGAATACAAAATAAACAATGCGACTAATAAACCTGCATACCCGTCAATCTCATAACCCGTAAACCTTGATATAAATACGGATAAAAGCACAACAGCCGTTGCAGCTACATCATTCCTTGAATCTGCTCCCGCAGCCTTAATTGTTGCGGATGAAATTTTACAGCCAAGTTTATTATAAAAAGAACTGAGCCATAATTTTACCAATATGGAAATGATGAGCACAGCCGTCATTTCCACGGAAAAAACTGTTTTTACGGGATTTATGATTTTATTGTAGGATGATTTAATAAGCTCAACACCAACCAAAAGAACGGCAGTTCCCAAAATAAGACCCGTGAGATATTCCATCCTTGCATGACCGAAGGGATGGTTTTTGTCAGCAGGCTTGCCGGATATTTTAAACCCTATAAGAGTTATTACGGAGGACGCTCCATCGGATAAATTATTTATTCCATCAGCCAAAACAGAAACACTGTTAAACAATATTCCTGTTATAATTTTGCTTATGCTTAACAAAGCATTTGTAATTATACCCGTAATGCTTGAAATCGTGCCGTAGGATTCCCTTACCTTCGAATCATTGACATCCTCATAATTTTTAATAAACTTTTTAATAATAAAATTAGTCATTGCATTCCTCTATTAAATACAGCTTTTTATATAATTCTTCGATTTCCGCTTTTAAATTATTATATTCATTATATTTTTTATTATATTCATCTAAATTCAATCCATGCGAATTAATATTTAATAACCCTTCAAGCTTAATTATCTTGTCTTCCGTATCAAGTATGTCGCCTTCTAACTTTTCTAAGTCTCTTTTTGCTTTTTCCTTGTTTCTTATCTCTTCTTTTTTTCTTTGATATTCTTTTCTTCCTATAGGAACAGCTTTATTTTGTCCGGATGCCTTCCGACTCTCCGTCAGTCTTTGCTTTTCCTGCTTATAACCTTCATAATCAAAATCATACATTTTAAAGGATTTGTTTTCTATTTCTCCGATACAGGTGGCTATTTTGTCAACAAAATATCTGTCATGAGATACGAAAAGAATTGTTCCCCCGTAATTAATGAGATTTTCCTCCAATATTTCTCTGGATTCGATATCCAAATGATTGGTGGGCTCATCAAGAATTAAGGTGTTCACCTTTTCATAAATCAGCATCCCTAACTTAAGTCTTGATTTTTCTCCCCCTGACAATGTACTGATATGTTTAAAAACATCCTCCCCCGTAAACAAAATCTTAGCTAATTCTTTTCTTGCTTCACTGACAGATATTCCATAGTGATATGAAAAGTAATCAACTATTGAAACGTCCTCTCTGTCAAAGCTCACTTCCTGGGGAAGATAACCGATTTTAACGTTGGAGCCCAACTTAACAAATCCGCGCTCGCTTGATATTTCATTTAGTATTATTTTCAAAATTGTTGATTTCCCTGTTCCGTTTTCTCCTAAGATACACATTGAATCCTTATAAAATAACGTAAAGCTTAAATTACTGAATAATTTTTTCAAACCGAATTTTTTACTTATATTGTTTACTGTAATTACTTCCTTGCCGGTTCTAATTACTCCTTTAATGTCAAAATCAGATGTTTTTTTATCCACTATGGGTTTTTTGATTAATTCAATTTTTTCAAGTCTTTTTTCTAACTCTTTTGCCCTTTTGTACATTTTATCGCTGTCCCGCATTTCACCCCAAATGCGGTATCTTTGAATCTGCTCTTCCATCTTCTTGATTTTTTTCTGCTGGTTTTCATATTCCTTCATTGCCTGCAGGAAGCGAAGCTCTTTTTCAGTTGCATATTTTGTATAATTACCATAGTAAACTTGTACTCCGTCACTTTCAAGCTCAATAATTTTGTTTGCAACCCTGTCAAGGAAGTACCTGTCATGGGAAACAATGACCATAGTTCCCTCATAAGAATTCAAGTATTCTTCAAGCCATTCCACAGATTTAATGTCCAAGTGATTTGATGGTTCATCCAAAAGTAAAAGTTCAGGCTCTTCCAAGAGTATTTTGCCTAAAATCACTCTTGTCTTTTCGCCGCCGCTCAATAAATTAAACTTTCTTTTCTGCATTTCTTCATTTATTTCAAGGCCATTCATAATTTTGTTGATTTTCTCATTAATATTGTACCCGCCCGATATTTCATAAAGCTCATGTATTTCGCCGTATCTTTTTACTGCTGCGCTAAGCTCTTCTTCGGACAAAAATTCAAAAGTCTTTTCAAGCTGCTCCATTTGAAGCTTTATTTCATGAACCTTTTCAAATGCTTTATTTAAAATATCTATAACCGTATTTTCATCTTCATAGTTTGGTATCTGCTCCAAATATCCTACGGTAAGTCCTTTTCGTTTATGTACCTGACCTGCATAATCTTCGAAACCTGCCAATATCTTCATTAATGTAGTCTTACCTGTTCCGTTTCGTCCGATTAAAGCAACCTTATCCTTTGTTTTAACATCAAAGGTTACATTTTCAAATATTTTATCCGCACCGTACATTTTGCATAAATTATTAATACCTATTTCAATCATTTAATTCACCTCTTTGGGGACATTCCTTCAATGCTATCTTACAAAGACTTGCCTCCATTGGGGGTGTGTCTCCATTCCTCTAATAATAAAATACCCCGGAAACATTTCCACAAGTATAAACTACTATATTATAATATTTTTGTCAAATTATTAATCCTTCTTTTTTTCAGCCATTATTGCGAAACTACGGGGTTTCCATAAACATGCATATTAAAAATATGGAAAAACTCCTTATCGGTAATTTGAGCTATAAATAAAAGATTTGCGGTTTTTGTCACAAATCTTTATTGGTTTTATATTTACTTTTTATAATTTTTGTCGTGAATTATTTTTAAGCCTTTAAATAAAAGCAGCGAATCAAATATGTCAATTTTGGAAGTTTCATCAGCTATAAGTCTGCCTAATCCTCCTGTTGCAACAACCTTCATACTTTCATTGCCCAATTCTTCCTTTATTTTTTTTACAATGTATTCAACTTGTCCTATATACCCGTAGACTAACCCTGCCTGCATGCTTGTTACAGTGTTCCTTGCAAGTATTGAATCGGGTTTTTTGATTTCAATCTTTGGAAGCTGGGCAGTTTTTTGCCACAGTGCATCCGCAGAAATCTGGATGCCGGGAGATGTGATACCGTATTTGAATTCTCCCTTTTCACTTACAACATCGTAGGTTGTTGCTGTTCCAAAATCTATAACTATTAAAGGTCCTCCGTATAAATCATATGCCGCTACAAGTCCAACAATCCTGTCAGCTCCTACCTCACGAGGGTTATCATTCATTATAGTAATTCCGGTTTTAACTCCGGGACCCACAACGATTGTTTCTATGTTAAAAAACTTTTTTAAGGCATTTTCAAAGGAATACATTACATTAGGCACAACCGATGAAACTATTGCGCTGTTTATATTATGATAATCTATATTATTGTATTTCAATAGATTTAATATAAAAATACCGTATTCATCAGATGTCTTTTCATTTTTTGTAACCATCCTCCAATTTCCGATAAGTTCATTACCCTTATAAACACCTATGACTATATTTGTATTGCCTATATCAACAACTAAAATCATATATTTTCTCCTCTTATCATCTTACCTTATCGTAAACGCTGACTACAGCCGAAGTTCCTATCCCCGCAACGGTGCTTTCTATTAAAGCGCTTGTTGTAACAAGAAATACGGCAAAGGCTGCAAAAGTTGTACCTATACCAAATTCGGTGCTTATGGCTACAACCCTGTCACTATAAATAATATACAGCATTAAAATTACCAACCCTGTGTTCGTCAATGCTCCCGATGCTCCTGCAATTAATAAAGAAACAGTCTTTGATTTAATTATTTTTTTAAACAAAATATTTACATAATAGGGTACTATCCCTATAAAAATTCTCGGCAAAATTGACACCAACGGATTTAAAAACAGATAATCTAAAGGTGATGCCGGATAAAATAATGCCCGAAGTAATGTAACTGTTCCGGACAGTGCTCCCATCAATGCACCAGTCTTAGGTCCGTATATAATACTTGTTATAATGGTTGGTAAAAAAATCAAGAGTGCCATTGATGCAGATGTTGTCGGAATTACCGTCAAAGCAACAAAAACGATTGTAAGCGACAGCATAACTCCTAAAAAAGTGAGTTTGCGTGTTTTAAGATTTGTGTTATTCATTTTTCCTCCTGTTCTCGTTCTAACTTACCTTAGATACAAGACAATTTTTGAATGTATTATAACACAAATTTTTAAAAATAAAAGAATTCTATAAAAATTTTACATAAATTTTACTTAATCCTTTCTCAGCTCATCAACAGCCTTGGTTGTAATCTGACTTCTGTCTAAATTTAACAGCCTTATTGCTTTTTCCAATTCCTTTTCAGAGGGAACTTCTATCTCAAGATAAGGTTTTGAATATGTTTGTTCATCCCATGTATCTATTTCAAACAATATGTTTTCATACATGTATGATCTGCGGTGTTTATAACCGGGTCTTTTTTGTTTATAACCTAATAATTCAATTATTTTAGATGCACTTTCCCAATCGGAAAGGTCGGTATCAATTTCTTCATTAACTCTGAGAGAATCTCTTTTGATGCTTCTTTTGAATGTCATGGTGCTTTTAGTTTCGCCTGAAAGATTATTTTTTGTTATTCTAATTCTCAAATAACCCATGTATTTTCTCTTTAAAAAATAATCGTCGGTATCAAATCTGTAGTTTATCTGATTTTCGTCTTTGACAAGAACAGCTCCCAAATCTATAAGCTTCTTTTCGATTTCATCTTTGTCAATATTTAAAACCTTTACTTCCCTCTCTCTCATTTTACCCTCCGCCTATATTTATGTAATTATAACATAATGTTAGGCAAATATAAATATATTTTAAGTTTTTTTGCATTGCCCGGGAAAAATCAACTTCATTGCAATAAAAAAGAAGCTGACTATAAAGATATGAAATAGACAGCTTCCCATATTAAAGTAATATTAATTATATTTATTCCGACAGGGCTTAGCCCGGAAAAGCCAATGCTCCTTCTGCATTCGGATCAAAAATGTTTATCTGCATAACTATACCGTTATAAAATGTATAAACATCGCCTCTGTATTTATCAACCCAAAAATCATACACCACAGGGATTACATAATACCTGTCATTTTCTGATTTCACAGTGAGATTGGTAATAATCTTCCTTAGGTATGCCTCCTCACTTAACCTGCCTTTATCATCATTTTCATCAAAAGGTACGAATTCTCCAAACTTCTTTTCAAAGGCAACTATCAGCTGCTCTCTGACCCTTTCCACAGCTTCTTCTTCGGTGAGCTTTCTATAGCTGTCCGGATACCTGCTAATCATAACATGTGGCATTCTAACAATAATGTGCGGTTTTGATGTATCCTGCCCGTCAAAATAACCGACCCGGGCATTCAAAGTCTCTGCTGCAAAGCTTAAGGGGACATAGACCTTGTCATTATGCAGCCTTGGTGAAGCGTCTAATTTAATTTCTTTCCCATTTACTTCCACATTGCTTCTGTCAACAGAAAATTCGATTTTGTTGTCTCCATCCATAATAGTGCCGTTTTTATATTCATTATCCAAATCAAGCTGTACGCCCAAACTTCCGCATACAGGATCTAAAGGAACAAAAATCGTTTCATTGTCGCTGAATAAGTCAGCATTTCTTATAATAGAACCATTAATAAACAAACCTATATAATCCTTTCCGATTTTCTCCTTGGTAGAGTCGCCATATGTAATATAATGTTCCTCATCAAGAAAGTTGTCATTAGGCTCAATGCTTATGTTGGCAATATTAGTATCCGGAATTGTTTCATTAATTCCCGAATTACTTTCATTTTCACCATTATTATCATATGGCGCACATGCGGAAACAGCTGCGGCTAAAATAATGCAGAACACAATAAATACGGCCTTTTTTCTCATATATCAATACACTCCTTTATTTAATTTAAGTCGCCTGATTTATAATCATATATTGATAAGACGATAGAAACACCTCTTTTGTTCCGGTTATATTTCTGCGTATTGATACATTGGTAATATTTCAGCTTCATTGTATGTTTTTCTCGACCAATTTGTATTTTTCAGGTTTCCTCTAAATAAAATCCTGCCTTTTATATTTATCAAATCCTGTGGTCTTACAAGATTTCCGGATTTATTAAAATTAATTATGCTGCTTTTATTTAAAATATAATAAACAAATTCAGAGCATAAAAACCTGTTGTCTTTGCATGATCCTCTGTTAAGTAAACAATTAATAAGTCCTATATAGTTATATTTGTATAAATCCTTGTTTAAAATAAAATTATTTATTAAATTCTCCGCTTTTCCGTACTGTTCACGAGACACTTCAATTTCCATTACTAAGCCGTAAAGATTATCGTGCCTTCCGTATACTCCTTCATTCAAATTCTCCTTGACGAAACGCCCTACGAAGGGGTTGTACGAATATTTCCTGCCAAAGCTGTACATTTGGCTTAACCCTCTGTCCAATGAAATTGAGGCATGCGTATACTCATCATCTTCAATAAATCCGATTAATCTTGATAATATTGTATTTGTTCTTGTAAGAACAATATAAATTTTCTTGTTTTCCATAATTTCTCCTTATGTTCATATGTTTTGAGTCTATGCTCTAATTATGGATAACCAGACTTAAAAAACTATAAAAAAAGTATTAATAAATCATTAAAATTTAATTGTAATATTATAAAAACAGCGGACAGAGTCCAAATATAAATGGCTGCATGAAGCTGTCAGCTTTAATAATTATTTGTACAATGCTCTTTTTAATGATATAATTTATTTAATAAGTTGCTTAGAGGTGATAGCTTGGAATTCAACATCGGCAGTCTTTTAAAGGTCATTAAATTATCGGCTCAGATTATAATTGAAAACGGCGGTGAAACATACCGCGCCGAAGAAACAATCAAATTCATATGCAAATCCTTTAATGTTAAGGAAATAGAATCAATTGCCACTCCTACAGGCTTTTATATTACAATTTCTGTTAATGGAGATGACAATAATACATTGGTAAAAAGAATCCGTAAAAGAACCATCAATTTACAAAAAATAAATGATGTGAACAATATTTCAAGGAAACTTTCGGAGCATTCAATAACATTGAATGAAGCGTTGGAGGAATTGGAAGTAATAAATAAAAGAATAGATTCAAAGAATAAATACTCCATACTGTATGCAGGTTTATCTTCTGCATTTTTTACTGTATTATTCGGAGGAGAAGTGCTTGAATTTTTCACGGCATTGCTTACGGGAATTTTAGTAGGAGCAGTATCTAAACGTTTAGATACT
>DCDU01000119.1 GCA_002316585.1 Firmicutes bacterium UBA1047
GAGTTTATAAATGCTGTAAGGGAGCCCAATGCCATCATTAAAGAAGCAATGATTACAGCTTCTCCGAAAAAAGAATTAAAATATAGCAAATATCCCATATCAAAAAGTATAAAAATTGAAATTATCAAAAATATGATATTCACAAGTTTATTTTTATATTTTAGATTTGTAAGAAACAAATAAAGACCGTAGGAATAAATAAATGCATAAATAATACCTAAAATTTTGATATTGAATATTTCGGGCGATTTACATAGGAGTATTTTCAATAAATAATTAATAATCATTGAAATTTTAATAAAAATAAATTGAGTTGAAAAATAATCATTGTTATTTTCAACCTTCGGACTGATTATATTTGACAAAGAACCTGCAATATCATCACTCGACACATTATTGACGGTATAAAAATTATATGCGTAAAAATATCTGTTGCTTATTTCAGGCTGAAATCCCAAAGGCTGTATAACCCTGTAGTAATCACTGTTGTCTGCAATTCCGACAAAAGGCTCCTTTAGCAACAAGATTAAAGCTAAAGCAAAAATTAATAAAAAGACTCCCCATCTTATAATTCTATTTTCCATCTTGTCTCCTGTAACACTGTAATATTAACATTATTGCACAGATAAATGCTTCTGTAAATATGATTTTAATTTCTTTCTTACAGTCGGAGAAATTGTGGGATTAGGATGCGCAGGCTCCATCACCAATTTGTTCACTCCTTTTAGTCGTGCAAATTGGGGTTAGGTCATAAAAAAAGGGGGAGTGTTCCCCTCCTTATCGATATTCTCTTTCCACATAACCGCTTGTCGCAGCTCTCAGCAAGCTTGAGTAGCTTAGTTTAAAATTAACTTTATCCCCCACCTTATAGTCTTTATCCGACTTTGACATATCAAGTATCAAGTGGTCTGAGCTGGCTCCAAGTATATCAATCTTTGAGTCTATAGGATGCAGGTTGTCGGGATCTATATCCTGTCTGCCTACTGCTAATATGGCTCTTTTTATTATACCTCTGTCCTCGTAAACAGGTTTGCCGCCAAAGGCATCTACTCCTGTTTCTCCTATGGGAACCGATTGTTTTTCCTTTAGCTCAATGATTTCCGCATCTAATGTAAATACATCGTCATAAAAACCTTCAAGCATTTGACTGTATGCAGTTTCATCTCCTAAAAGGAATGCTTCGCCGACTCTTAAATTATTTATTCCTTCAGGAAGTTCTTTTTTTTCTATTAAGTAAACAGAACTTGAATTTCCTCCCGAAATCATATTAAGCTTAATATTGTATTTATTTTCGATTTTTCCGGCAATTTCAACAAGTACCGAAAGATTGTCTTTTTTTGGAATAACAGCTCCGTAACATGTAAGGTTTACTCCAAGTCCGAATAACTCAATATTTTTCAGTTTTAAAATTTCTTCAACAGCACGATAAATTTCATCTTCGTTTTTAAAGAATATTCCTTCTCTTAAATCTCCCAAGTCAATCATAAGAAGAATTTTATGCACCTTGTTTTGCTTGGCTGCGGCTTCATTTAAGTTTCTGATTGTTGCTATTTCCGAGTTAAGTGAAATATCAGAATATTTTACTACTTCATCAGCTTCGGAATTCATTGGCAGCCTTAGCAATACTCTTTCTTTTTTTGTTCCCTCATATTTCCTAAGATTTTGGATACGTGAATCTGCTAAATAATCGATATTTGACTCTTCCAAAATTTTATAGATTTCCATATCAGCGCAGTAACCTTTTGTTACAATCATGATGGAGCATCCGGAGCCTTTTACCATATCGATAATTTTATGAAGATTGTTTTTAACTTTATTTAAATCTATCACTAATTTAGGATACATATAATCACCTATATTCTTAAACTTTTTTTCATCAGAATCAAAGCATCATCATGATAGCTTTTCGATAATACTCCGAGGGAAGATAATATATAATCTTCATCTATCAGCACCGTTGCCGCCTTTGTAGGATACAATTCCTGCTCCCTGCCGTATGATTTTACCGATTGAAGAATTTGTTTTTTGTTGGGTAATTTAGTCAAGGCGCCGCCTGTTCCGATGATGTACTTAATTGCGGTTAAATCCTTCCCTTCGGCAACAGTTTTTTTACCTGATGCCGTATAGAAATATCTTAATTGTCCTGCATGTCTTTCCAAGGATGTAAGCACCGCTTCCATGGTCAGTCTTTCAACGAATTGTTGTTCTCTGACCGTTTCGGGAATTGGTTTATAATTTTCTAAAAGTTCTTCCGCATCGGGGAATTCCTTTTTTAAATTATCCAAACCTATTTTTTCAACAACATGATTAACATTTACATATACCCCAAGGTCTCCTTCGACTGTTCGTTTTGCCACCGGTTCCGGGCTGATTAATATTGAATTAATTTCATTGGAGCCTTCGGTAACCGAATGAAGGTCTGTTGTCGCTCCCCCAACATCAAATATGATTAAATCACCTATTTCTTCCTTTAATACTTTAGCTGCTTCCATTACTGCCCCGGGAGTAGGAATTATAGGTCCCTTTATCAACTCTCTTACCTTTGCCATACCGGGAGCATGAATGATATGTTCCTCAAATGCATTTTGAATTACTTTTCTTGTGGGTTCTACAATCAGGGTATCTATTTTCGGGTATACATTTTCTACAATATAAAGCTGATTATCCGCCTCTTCGCACATTAGCCGAACTTCTTCCTGATTTTCAATGTTCCCCGCATAAATTACAGGAATTTTTAAGCCTATTGACAATATCATTTCCATATTGTAAAGAGCGGTATCTCTTTCTCCGTAATCTACCCCTCCCGCAACCAAGATAATATTAGGATTTATTTCCTGTATTTTTTTGAGATCCGTTCTTCTAAGCCTGCCGGAAGTAATCATTTTTATGATTCCTCCGGCACCTAATGCAGCTTCCTTTGCCGCCCGAACCGTCATATCATAAGCAAGACCGTGTACAGTCATTTTTAAACCGCCTGCAGCACTGCTTGTAGCTAACATATCATCCCATGTCACATCCGCTTGCAGGTTTTTCTTTAAGCCTTCAATAGCGCTCTTAAGTCCAATTGTTACATCACCTTCTAAGACGGTTGTAGGTGCCTGACCCTGCCCTGCAAAGGCAGGGTTACCGGTACCTATTCCATTGAATGCATTAACTACTGTAGTGGTGCTTCCTATTTCAGCTACCAGTACATTTACTTTCATTATGCGTTCTTTTCCCTTCTGCTCTTTACTAAGAAACTTGCAACGTCAATACCGTGGCTTCCTCTTCCGAAACCTGCATCCAATCCTGCTTCAACTGCAATTTCATTTGTAACCTGAGTTCCGCCGCAAATAATCATCACCCTGTCCCTGATACCCTTTTCAATGCACAGGTCATGAACCTTCTTCATATTTTTAATATGAACATCATCATGAGTAATTATTGTGCTTAAAAGTATAGCATCGGCATTAGTTTCTATTGCTGCGTCCACAAGCTTTTCTACCGGGCATGAAGTTCCCAGGTATTCATATTTAATTCCAAATCCTTCAATACCTCCGTGTTTGATATCCAATGTTTCTTTCAGACCAACAGAGTGCTCATCTTCACCAACGGTTGCAGCCACTACAAACATCGGTTTATTTTGAATATCCTCTCTTAATTCCGCTTCCGACAATACTTCGGGTTTTTCAGGAATAATAAGCTCATTTATATCAATATCAAAGTTTACCTTCCCTTTTACTTCGCAGTAAGTTCCTTCGGATGGATGCATAACTTGTTTGTGAACAACAGTCACATCTTCAAGACCCATTTTCTCGCCGCATTTAATTGCAGCAAATTCAGCTGTTCTTTCATTTAGAGGAAGGAATATAGACAGCAGCACCGTACCGTCGGCTCTCCACTCAACCTCAGGTCTTACAAGGTTTGTATCATAGTATTTTTCAACTTCCTTAAGTCTTACATTCACATTGTCATGCTCATCCAATTCGTCTATATATTGAATCTTCGAGCGATCCTCGAATGTATCTCCGCCTATAGCATCACTTGGCTTTTCAAATTCTTTCGGAACATTGTTGTATCCGAAGTGAACGGATACCGGCGCAAAATAATCCTCATCTCTTTCATAAACAAATCCGTAGCCGATTCCGCCTTCTATTTGACGGGCAATACCATCTCCGTTTCTTTCGGGATATTCTCCGCTGTCAACAAAGAATCCCTGCTCAACGGCTTTAAAGTATCCGCCTACTTCAAGCATTTCTTCCATGAATAATATTGCTCTTTCCTTTAATTCACGGACATCTTTGCCTAAAGGTCCTTCTCTGTCAAGCTTAACCATTTCCCTGAAACCGTCCATGCCTGTGAGAGCCTGCTTTGCAGTCATGGTTCCTGCAATGTTGTTATAGTGCCACGGCACATTTCTTCCTTCGTCGGGAGTGATGGTTGATTGAATATCGGCACTTGTAAGTCTTGAAATAACCATATTTAACGTATGAGTAACAGCTGCTTCGCGAGTATCTGATTCCATATATTTTGTATTTTGCTGTGCTCTCATTTTGTATTCTCTGAACAAATCACGAAGAGCCACCGCATAAGGCAGGTCAAGTCTCATGCATGGTGCGGGAGGCGCTGTGGGAGGTACTGTTGACAATGCTATATTTTCAGGTTTGATGCCTACTTTTCTTGAGAAAATTGAGTTAATGGCATGCTGTACCATCAATTCAGGCATAACCTTCCATGCTTTCATTGCTGTAGCATTGGCATTGTGAGCTCCGTCTATCTGAAGCATATCTGACCAAGCCATGATTTTCTTAGCTTCACATGCGTCAACAAAGCTTCTTACCATGTTAACGTTTCTGTACAATACATTGTACTGAGGATCCTGGTGAGCTCCGTTAACTCCTTCTTCGGCAAACATAACTGCTATATCGGGACCTGCGACACCGGATATATATGAATGGAAGTTGATTGGGCGGCCTACCTCGTCTTCAATTAAATCACATGCTTTTCTTGAAGCTCTCACTTGTTTTCTGGTAACCATAATTCCGCCTATACCCTGGTTGGTACCCTCAAGCAAAGAGTCAATATGTGACTGTCCGGCTGTTCTTATAACCATCAGATGGTCAGCACCGTGCCATGCAGCCATGCGCATTCTTCTTATATCGTCTTCAAATCTTCCCGAAGCAATTTCTGTTGTTATTACACAGTCCGGCTGCGGGTCAATATATCCGAATCCTCGGCTTCCCGGGAGCGGTACAGAATTAGTTAAGCTTTCCGATGTTTCGTGATACTCGAAATCACCGATTGTTCTTTTTTCATTTTGTCCTTCTCTCCAATGCCATCCTCGACGTCTTGGTTCATATTTATCTAAGTCTTTCAATAATTCTTTTATATCTAATTTCTTGTTAGGTTCAAGTTTCATTCTTTTCCCTCCTGAAATAGTGTATCAACATCATCCCAGTGTTTGCCGTCTGCAAGCAGCAGTCCTGCTTCACGCACCGAGCATCCTAATTTTCGGGATAGTCTCCATACAACATTACCGGCACCTTTTCCCATTAAGCCTTTATTCATTACGCCTTCAACAATGGGCTTTACTTCAAGGCTTGAAAATCCCATTCTCAATAAAATGCTTCTTTCTACGGATGGTGTTGTATTTTTTCTGCCTAATTCCAATAGAGGGTCAACAATTTGTTCTGCCAAACCCCAAAATCTTTCATATAATTCTTCATCTGAAAGATTTGCTAAATGAGCTCTTCTTTTATCGTAATCATCAGCTCTTTTCATAAAAATCCTCCTGTTATCTGTTAATCTCAAATAGGCGTATCAACATACGCCTATTTGTTATTTGTTTTTACTCGGATGCAATTGTTGCCTTTACGAATTCCACATCTGAATTTGTTTCCAATGCGAGAAATTCTATATCAGCTTCTGTGGGTGTTACATTGTAATTTGCCAATGCATTTTTAATTAATGATTTTCTCATATGAATTACATCTGCATCATTTACCTTAATCAATGAAGGATGTGATGGGAAAATAATATTCTTTCCCGGAACTTCATCCTTTGGATCTCCGAATTTAATTTCGATTCCGTTATCTCTTGCAAATGAAAGCTGCGGCTGAATGTGCTTTCCTGCTCCCGTATATTCGGTTTCCTGAACAACTATCATCTGATCCTTGTCTAATTCCTGTGCCAATGCAAAGGCAGCTGTAAGAGCCGTGTTTCCTGCAGGACCTTTTTCCAGTCCTTCTAAAGTTGCCAAAGCTTCCGTAATATAGAAAACCTCTCCCTGGTGAACAGTCAAATATCTTTCAATATATCTTAAAGGTCTTGCTGCCGAACGCGGAACATCGGAGCGGTCAGGCCATGTTGAGAATGGCATTCCAAACCCTGTGTGACCGGTCGTAAATGATTTTTTGTTGAACTGTGTGTCTGCCGCCATATGAAGTCCTGACAAATCAACACTTGCAGCAACTATCTTTGATTGAGCTCCTGCTTTTCTAAGTCCTCTTGCAGTTCCTGTAAGGTTTCCGCCTCCTGCATTGGTTACTACTACAACATCAGGGTCCTTACCGTGCTTTTCTCTAAACTGCATTGCAATTTCATAACCCAATGTTTCAACACCGGCAATTGCAAACGGAGTATAAAGTGATGCATTGAAATATCCTGTTTCCTCCAATATTCTGAGGAATGTATAGAATAACTCAGGACCTACCGATAATTGAACAACTTCAGCTCCCAATGCTTCACATTTTCTTGCCTTTTCAATAATTTCAGGCTGACCGACTCCTCTTGAGTCATAGCATTCCTGAACTACTATACATTTAAGTCCATACATTGCCGCCTGTGATGCAACTGCTGCACCGTAGTTACCGCTTGTAGCCGTAACAACACCTTTATATCCAAGCTTTTTAGCCTGATATACCGCTGTTGATGCTCTTCTTGCCTTAAAGCTTCCCGAAGCATTGGCAGCTTCATCTTTTATGAAAATTCTTGCGCCTTTTCCTTCCGGAGCAAGCTTTCTTGCTAAGGCGGTTAAGTTTCTGAGCTCAATGATAGGTGTATTTCCAACTCCGTGTTCAGACTGGATTTTTTGTATTTCTTCAATTGTAAATCCTGCTGCCTTCATCATTCTTTCATAATCGAAAGCTATTGAACCGCTTTCAAATAATGAAAAATCAAGTCCCGCTGAATTCTTCATTATTTCCGGTCTTCTTGCCATTACTCCTGCGTAGCTCATATCTTTACTCATTATCAGCACCTCCAAATACAATTTCTTTTACTTGTTCGCTGATTGTTAATAATTCAGGAACGAACTTGCCGAAATCATGCTTATAATATGGATTTGCCTCTAACAAAGTACCTTTTTCTATTCGCTTAGTCCTTGTTATAACCTCAACTTCATCTCCAACATTTGCATCTTTCTGCAAAAATCCTTTTACCCATAATTCCAACGGTACCTGCTTAGTATCATCAGGAACCTGCGGAGCTCTTTCCGATGGTTCTAAAACATTTCTATGAATTAAAACCCATTCACCTTTTTTTATCATTACTACACTTCCTTTTCTTATTTTTGTTATGTCAGCCATACTCATCATCACTTAGGGCGCAGCCATTTTTCTGAAAAAACACTCAGAAAAATGGGGTTAGGGCTTCGCGCAGTCTCATTCACCAAAATATTTGCTCTCTTCGTTCGCATATTTTGGGAATTCGTTGCGAATGACCTACCAGCCATTTTTCTGAAAA
>DCDU01000120.1:0-5853 GCA_002316585.1 Firmicutes bacterium UBA1047
GGGATGGATATCTCGGAGGAAAGTGTTGAGTTGGGCAGGGAGTATCTCAAAGACTATCCCAACGCTGACATGGTTGTGATGGATGTTCACAAGATGGAATTCCCTAAGCCCTTTGATATCATTTTTTGTCTGCAAAATGGGTTGTCTGCCATGCGTGCTGATTCCACCGCCATTCACAAAATTCTTGAGACATTGGCGCAGGGAGGAACGGCATATTTCAGCAGTTACAGCGCAAAATTTTGGAATTTCCGCCTTAGATGGTTTGAGGAGCAGGCATCCAAAGGGCTTTTGGGTGAAATTGATTATACTAAAACCCAAAACGGCGTGATTATATGCAAAGATGGTTTCAGGGCGACAATGCATTTACCCGAGGACTTTCAGAAAATCGGTGAGGAATCGGGGTACCCCTATCAGATGCAGGAGGTGGATGAGTCCAGTATGTTCCTTATCATACATAAAAATTAGCCGGTATTTTTGAATCTTGACTTTATATAGCTGCTATGCTATATTTTAGCTAATACAATATATTATTATTTTTAGGTTCTTAACTCAAGATTAAAAGAGAATCAGGTGAAAATCCTGAACGAACCGGTCACTGTAATTGGGGAGCTTTTTCCACATGCCACTGAGTAATCCTTGGGAAGGCGGAAAAAAGCACAGATCCATAAGTCAGGAGAACTGCCTAAATATTTTAATGTCGGCCTTCTGGGATTAAGGCAGGTTCATAACTGAATGTTAAATTTTTTTGAGTCTTAAATCCCGCACGGATTTAAGACTTTTTATATGCCTTAACTATGCTTTTCGACTGTGTATGTCTTAACCATGTTTTTTTCGACCGCGTATCCATTCGTCGCAGGGATAAAAAAACAGCTGCGGTCAGGCGAATAAATCTGTCTTCGGCGGGCAGGCAAGATAATTGTATAATAAAAATCAGGAGAAAAAGTATGAAACGAAGAATCAAAGTTACACCCATACTGCTTGTGTTCAGTATGGTTTTATCCATGCTTTCATCGGTGCTTTATCCGGCTTATGCCGGAGAAATCTTTGCATCACAGGATGCGATGATGCAGACAATGGCATTGGAAAGTGAAGATGTGGTGGAAATTTCAACGGCAGATGAATTAATTGAGCTTGCAAATATTCCTTCTGCACAGCAGACGGAAACATATTCAAAGCATTATAAGCTTATGAATGACATAGACCTGAAGGACAAGACAATAAGTAAAAGTATGAAACCAATAGGTGGTTCAGGCTATACCGGTAAAAAATTTAGTGGTACATTTGATGGAAATGATTATTCTATTATAAATTTAGAATTTAATGCCGGTACTACTGAATCTTATTCACTGTTTTACGGATTGTCAAAAAATGCAGTAGTAAAAAACCTGAATATAAAGGATGCATCACTGAACTTGTACGGAGGGTCGGGAGCAATAGCGGCAAAAAATGAAGGCACTATTACAAACTGCAGCGTTACAGACAGCACAATAAGCGGTACATCTGCAGGAATAGGCGGATTGGTAGGCGTAAATGAAGGAACTATAGAAAAAAGCTTCGTAGAAAACAGTTCGATTATTTGCAAGAGCACCTACAGTGTAATGCACTACGGGGGATTGGCAGGTAAAAACGGTTCAAGCTCCGCAAACGGTATAATAAGAGAGTCTTATGCAGACGTATCCGTAGATGGTAAAAAAAGTACGGGAGGTTTAGTTGGATATAGTTCCGGTACTATAGAAAATTGCTATACATTAGGAGAGGTAAATGGAACCGAAGAAACAGGCGGTCTTACAGGACGAGCAGGTTCCAAATCACAAATTATTAATTCATATGTAAATGCAACGGTTATTTCTTCCAATACAACAGGCAGTGCCATTGTAGGAAGCTTGGAATACGGAAGCGGCGGGACCGTGGAAAATGCCTATTACAATTCTGACAAGGTTGCTGCGGAAGTAAATACTGTATTTGCAGATTTCGTAACGGGCAAAACCTCCGATGAAATGAAGACGCCGGATTTTGTGAGCCTGTTAAATGAAGGAAGCAATATATGGGGAATTAAAAGCGGTATAAACGGCGGATTCCCGTACCTGACTTCAATTGGAAGCGAAAAAGAGCCTGAAAATCCAAAAGAAACCATAGAAGCCCAATTCATAGTTGCACCCTATGATAACGAAAAATACGAATTTTATATGCACGGCGGAAAAGCTCTAAATATAACGGCAGAGACAGACGGTACAAGTGCCAAATTAATAGAAATCATGGAGGAAGCTAAGGACACAATTCCATACACCTCATCAGAAGGACAGTACGGAACCATAATTGACTCCATCTTTGGTATAGAAGCAAAGGCTCCTGCGGGATGGATGTTTACAATAAACGATAAGGTATCAGGTGTGGGAGTTTCTAATGCAATTGTGAAGGACGGAGACAAAATACTGTGGTATTACGCAAGTCCGTCCAACGGCTATAACGGACCTAAGTGGGACGAATTGACAGCCGAAGAAGATGGTGAGGAAAGTCAGGATTTTGAAGGCAAAGGAACGAAGGATGAACCGTATCTGATAAAAGCTGCGGACGATTTAAAAAATATTATGAAATATCCGACGGCTAATTTTAAGTTAAATAATCCAATAGATCTTGACGGTGTGGAGTTTGAACCAATAGGAAGCTTGGAAAATCCGTTCAGAGGTACATTTGACGGAAATAATTATAAAATATCAAACTTTGCCTTAAATAAAGACGAAAACAGCAAAAACATAGGATTTTTCGGAGTTATAAATAATGCTAAGATACTAAACGTAAAAATGGAAAATGCGGATGTAACAGGCGGAAGCAGATTAGGTATATTGGCAGGCTATGCAAAGGAAGATTCAAACGGTGCAAATCTTATAGCAAACTGCCATGTAAGCGGAAGATTGACAGCTTTGGGAACAGATGTTATTAAGACTACCCATGCCGGGGGATTGGTCGGAATAAATGACGGAAACAATACAGTACCGGGTACCGGTACAGGCAGTTACGTATACAGCATTATAGATAAATGCTCTGCTGATGTAGATGTTCGCTGCTCGGATAAGCTTAAGGAAGAGGCGGGAAATATAGGGGGTCTGGTAGGATGGAACAGAGGAATTATCACAGACAGCTATTCCACAGGAAATGTCAGCGGCGGCAATTTAACCGGAGGAATGGTTGGCTCCAACTGGGAGCAAATATACAATTCATATTCGACAGGCAACGTAACAGGCTACTATACAATAGGCGGATTTGCAGGCTCAAGCAGCATACTTTCTGTTATAGAAGACTGTTATTCTACGGGGAATGTAGTAGGCGATAAAATAAGCAGGGGAAATAATTTCGGCGGATTTATAGGAAGCTTGTCGGGAGCGGTTAAAAACTCCCTGAGCACAGGTACGTTGATAGAAGGCTGGAGCTATAACGGAGGCTTCGCCGGAACTTACGACGGCTACAATATAAATAATGATGTTGTAAATTCTTACGGGAATTCCGTTAATAACTTAGGTGTGAAAATAAAGGGCATAGGAAATGCAATTGATACCGAAGACCCTGATTATGAAAGATATTTAAAGACATCAATTACATTTGATGAATCAAAATCTAAATTAAAAACAATGTTCAACATCAATTTAAATGATGCGGACAACCAGGACAATGATACCGTAAAAGCAGAAGCGGAAAAATATGAAAAAACCGTTATAATTCCAAAATCTGCGGTAAAAGGTGAAAATATAACCCCGTTAGTGGTTAAGCTTAAAAATTCCCAATCCTCCGATAATACCGTAAATATAATTTACGGACAGAAAGAATATAAGGGATATGTAACGGACAGCGTACCTGCAGGGCAGTATACGTTAATAAATAAAAACGAGGATTTGGAAAGCAAGGAAGAGAAAATACTCCTGACATTCGTAAAAAACGGAGAATTTGCCGTAAAGGAAGTCAGAGTAATTCTCGAAGGAGAAAATCCGGTTGATTTAACAAAACCTGAAAGAATAGAGCTTAGCTTTCCGGGAGGAGCACAGGTTACTCCGTTGAATCCGGGAGGCAAACAAATAATATCTGCAAAGGTATATAACGGATTGGGCGAGTTTATGTCAGGAGAAAAGGTAGACTTTGAAAGCTCTGACCCGAATATTTTAAAGCATTCATTTTTAGATACTTTTACTGCCGGAGAGGTAACAAAGGAAACAGAGGTTACGATAACTTCCGTATTGCGGTCAAATCCAGAAATAAAAAGCAGTATTATCGTAAAGGTATCTCCGAAGCATGTGCATGCAAATTTAGATGAAGAAATAGATTTTCTGAAGCAGTGCTACGAGGCATTTATGACAGAGGACAGCAGCGGTAATACGGGAAATGCAGGACTTGATTTATTTGCTCCCGGAGCGGCAAGGCTTGCGGGAATGGATGTTCAGAAAATAAAGAAAAACCTATATATAGATGATGAAAATAAATCCGCATTCCAATTGTCAAAATCAATAATTACATTGATAGGTGCTGATTCGGACCCAAGACAATATCAGGATAAAGCTTCTGTCAGGAATTTAGTGCAGGAATTAGTGCTGTCACAGCAGTCTGAAGGAGCAAATGCGGGAGAATTTGTTAAGTCGAACAGTGATAAAAACTCTATAGAATCATTAGTAAGGTCTGTTATAGCCTTAGATATGGCAGGTGCCGAATACGACGAAGGCAAGGCTGTTTTAAAACTGATTGAAATTTATGATAAAAAGGATTCCCATACATTTAAGGATATTAAAACAGACGGCTTGGTATTGGCTGCTCTGTCCAACCATAAGGATGTAGAGGGAATAAGTGCAAAAATAAATGATATATTGGCTTATTTAAAAACAAGGCAAAATGCCGACGGAGGCTTTGACATTGAATCCGGGGCTGAAAAGGGAAAGAACAGCCCCACAGCAACTGGCAGGGTTATATTGGGACTGATAGCAAACGGAATAAATCCATTGGAGGACGAAGAATGGATTAAAAACGGCTCCACCATGCTTGATGCCATAGTTAAAAGCAAGACAGTAAAGGAAAATATGAAGCACAGCGGCTACGGCAGGGGCGAAGAGGATGAATATACATATGACGAGGCTACAGGCACGGCATTCGGTGCATTGATGGATTTGAAAAATCAGAAATCCATGTTTGAGCTGCTGAAAATAAATATGGATGCTGTTCCTGACCGTGTAGAAATAGACACTCCGCAAGGTATCCAAGTGGAAGAAGGAGAATTCTTAAGCTTAACGGCAAGTGTTTATGACAGTGACGGAAATGTGATTCATGGCAAGGAATTGGTATGGAGCAGCTCTGATGAAAGCATTGCTGCGGTAACTGACGGAAAAGCAGAAGCCATAAGACCCGGAGAAGCAACAATAACCGTTACTGTTAAGGATACTCAGATAAAGGATACAATCAGTATTACGGTTACACAGAAGGTAACGGAAATAGAAATTGATACGGCGATTATAGTAATTAACGAGGATGACAGCTACCAGGTAAAATCCGTACCTAAAACAGTCACTATAGAAAAGGGTAAGCATGACGGAGGCTTTACTGCATTTGGAGCATTGCAGGCGACAACAGACCAATTTGTTGCGAAAAGCAGCGGATGGGTAACCTCTATTTACGGAATTACAGGTCCGGAAACGGGAGGCTGGATGTTCAGCGTCAATGGAGTTATATCTAATGTGGGAGCAAAATCTACAGTGGTAAATAGCGGAGATAAGGTTATTTGGTTCTGCATTTATGATGTGGAAAAAGGAAACAATCCTAAATGGGAGGATATAAATGCTGAGCCGGACAAGGAATATGATGTTGAGGAGGCAGTAAAAG
>DCDU01000120.1:6005-11857 GCA_002316585.1 Firmicutes bacterium UBA1047
CATATTATTCTAAGAAATCTGAATTTACTGCTCAGGAGGCTTTGGGATATTTACATACCTCCGGCTCGCATGAAGATGATTTAAAAACAATACAGTTAAAATTCAAGGTCAACGAAAGTCCTGAATCTGCTTCGGAATATGCGAAAAATATAATGGGGCTTATAGCATCGGGTCAAAATCCGTATTCCTATAAGGGAATTGACTATGTAACTCCACTAAGGTTATCTCAAAATGCTGAGGGTAAATTCATAATAGGGAAAAATGATAATTATCCTACCACAATGGCATACAGTATGATGGCTCTTGATATGTCAAATGCTCCTTACGACACAGATAAAGCACTTTCCGGACTTATGAGCTATCAAGCAGGAACTGGCAGCTTTGGAGGAGTTGATGAAACTGGAATGGTGCTCAGCGCATTGTCAAAATATAAAAACAGGACAGAAATTGACGCTGCAATCGGAAAAGCTCTGAATTATTTACACAGTGAGCAGGATGAAAGCACGGGAGGCTTCATTGTATGGGGAAGTGAAAGTGAAAATCCTTACTCTGCCTCGGCGGTTATACAGGGACTTGTGTCGGTTGGAGAGAATCCCGAATCCGAAGAATGGACAAAGAATGATAAAAATATTTTAGATTCCCTAATGAAATATTTCAAGGGTGACCATTTTGAAGATTCATCAGAGAAAGATATGATTACCGAGCAGGGATTTATGGCTTTGGCAGATATGTACAGGGGTAAATCCATGTTTAATGAAATTAGGCTGAATACGGCTATGCCGGTTAAGTTGGTAATAAACGGCTATGACGGTGTAATACGGGAAGGCGATACGGTAAATCTGAATGTCGTTGCTTATGACAAGGACAATAACATTGTACCTGCGGGAGAACTAATTTGGTCAAGCTCACAGGAGGATGTTGCCGCAGCAGACAACCAGGGTAAGGTAACAGCCAAAAAGCCGGGAGAGGCAGTGATAACGGCAAGCATAAAAGATACGGAAATTTCGGCATCATTGGCAATTACGGTTGCTCAAAAGGAAATAAATGTGGAATATATCGGAGATATAACGATTAAAAACGGAAAACAGGTTACCACAAAGGTTGCAATTGAGAATTTAACTGAAAAAATAAGCCCTGCAACGTTGATAATAGCATTGTATGACAACAACAGTGGCAGGATGATAAATTACTCAGTAATAAGCAAAGACCTTGCAGGCAAAGAAAAATTAGAACTGAGCGCGGGCTTCCTTGTACCGGATACAGGAAGCTATTCCGTAAAGGCGTTTTTATGGGATGACTTGGAAAATCAAAATGTCATAATGAACGAATATGTGGATATTAAGCCGGCTGCATAGCATGCAGACCTGCGGAAAGCTTTATAGGCAAGGTAATTAGCTTAAAGGAGTGAGGTAATGAAAAAAACTATAAGAAATATTGCATCCGTTCTATTGATTCTGCTGCTGCTCATACCATCCCTTGCGGCGGCGGAGACAGCACCGCTGGCGGATTATGTGCAAAGCGGCAACGAGGCGGAAATTACTGTAATAGGGGACAGAGGCAAGAATGTAAGCATAACGGTTAAAGACCAAGACAGATACTACTTTATGTCACAGGGTGTTACCGACGATTCGGGAAGGGCTGAATTTAAAGCCGTATTGGATACCGGCAAGGAGTACGAATATAAAGTAAATATTGACGGAAAAGTATTGGCAGGGAAAATAGAGATGAAAAAGACACCTGTTGACCCCGAGCCGGACAACAAGTATGCCGACCTTTATATTAAGGGATACAAGGGGGTTATACTTGACGAATCAAATATTAAAATCAAAGAAGGCGAAAGTGTACTTAGTTTCACTTTAAGGATGCTGGATGAAAAAGGTATTTCCTATAAAAATAAGAATGGGTATATATCAAGCATTGACGGTCAGGCAGAGTTTGACAGGGGAGATGAAAGCGGCTGGATGTTTTTGGTGAACGGCGTTTTATCAGGCAAAGGTGCCGGAGCGGTGACTGTAATAAACGGAGATACGGTTAAATGGCTGTACACCGAAGATTTAGGCAAGGATATAGGAGGAGGCTTTTCGTCCGGTGAAAGCCAGGGAAATGGCACTATAACAGCGGAAACAAAGGTTGTTAACAAGGAGGCAACCTCAAAGGCAGACGAAAAACAGATAAAGGAAGCTATTGAGGAAGCAAAGAAGGCTAAAAATGTGAGCAGCATTACCGTGAAGGCTGAAGCAAAGGAAGCTGTAACGAAATTCACCGTAGCTGTGCCAAGGAGCTCTATTGCGGAAATTTCCGGAGCAGGGCTGGATTTAAGAGTTGAAACGTCTTTAGGAGCTATAACAGTGCCGGAGAAGGCTCTCAATGAAATTTCGGAACAGGCACAGGGCGGCACCATGGAAGTTGTAATTGAAAACATATCTCCCGACAAGCTTACTGCCGAGCAGAAAGCTCTTACGGAGGGCAGTACGGTTTACGATATCAGCATAATAAGCGGAGGTAAGATAATATCTTCCTTTGGAGGACACAAAATAACCATTTCTCTTCCCTATAGGCTGAAGGAGGGTCAGGTTAGTGAAAAAGTAACCGTGTGGTATATGAACGACAAGGGTGAGCTTGAAAAGATAAGCTGCACTTACGATGAAAAAACAGGTCTTGCAACATTTACCGCAGACCACCTATCATACTATGCAGTAGGCTATGATAGCAGCATAAGCTTCGTTGACGTGACGGAAAAAGACTGGTTCTTCGAATACATAATGTATGCCGCGGAAAAAGGCTTATTCTCCGGAACGGGAGAAAATACCTTCAGCCCTGATATGCCTATGACAAGGTCGATGCTGATTACGGTACTTCACAGGTTGGAAGGCAAGCCTGCTACGGCTAATGCAGCAGACTTCGCCGATATACCCGCGGGACAGTGGTATACAGACGCCGTAAACTGGTCCTCGGAAAAGGAAATAGTAAAGGGTGTGACAGAAACGGAATTCATGCCTGAAAGCAATATTACCAGAGAGCAGTTGGCGGTAATACTTTATAGATATGCGTCATCAAAGAATATGGCAGCAGACGATTTAGGAAGCATAGGCTCTTTCAGGGATAATGACAAGGTAAGCGCCTGGGCGGAAACAGCGGTAAGATGGGCTGCAGGCAAGGGTATAATTACAGGCAGGGAAGACAACACTCTTGACCCGTCGGGCAGCGCCACCAGAGCGGAGGTAGCCGCAATGCTGAAGAGATATATTGAAAAGGTAAAATAGAATTAATATAAATACCGGAGCTGTCTCAAATAGAAATGAAAATTTTCTATGAGGCAGCTTTTTTTGAAATTTTTTACAATAATGAAAATTAGTACCTTATTATTTTAACTTATGTAGGTAATAATAAAATTGTATAAAAATAAGGGGCTGGTATTGGAGGCGTAGTTATGAATAAGCTTATTACAATTGTCTTGGTATTTATGTTAATAATAGTATCATCTTGTGTTAAAAATGAAGATAACAATAAGAATGCGGATGTAAATTATAATGAAAGCGATGGTGAAAATAATAACGTAAGCAATGATGAAAACAATGTAAGCAATGATGAAAACAATGTAAGCAATGATGAAAACAATGAAAGCAATGTAAATGATGAAACCAATGTCGAAACCAATGACATCAACGGTTTAGAAGAATCAGAAGCAGCGGAAGTAATTGAGCAAAGTAATATTATCAAAATTATATATCCAAATGGTGATATATATGAAGGCGAAATGAAAAATGGAATGATGGAGGGATACGGCGTATATACATATTCAAACGGAAATGTATATGAAGGAGATTTTAAAGAAAACGAACAGCATGGGCATGGTAAAATTACGGTACCTAATATGTATGTATATGAAGGCGAAATGAAAGATGGAATGATGGATGGGTATGGCATATATACATATTCAAATGGGGATGTATATGAAGGAGAGTTTAAGGAGAATGTACAGCATGGACACGGTAAATTTTCGGTGCCAAATAAATTTATTTATGAAGGTGAGTTTAAGGATGATTTTATAAATGGTCAAGGTGTAACTGCATATGTAAATGGTGATAAATATGAAGGGGATTTTGTCAATGGAAAGAAAGATGGTTATGGAACATATACATATGCAAATGGAAATAAATTTGCAGGGAATTTTAAAAATGGGAAAAAAGAAGGTATAGGGATTTTATATTATATAGATGGAAGGTCTATTGAGGGAAAATGGGAAGATGATAGTTTTGTTGACAATAAAGAACAAGTTAATGAAACAAACCAAGGAATAGAAATAGCAGATTAGGAATAGAAATAAAAATTTTCTATGTTGCAGTCCTGCATAAGACAGTATGAAAATTTAAACTGTTTATGGGCAACGGTCAAGTACAATGTCTGAAACCAAACGTATCGTTTACAATGAGCGGTACGCTTGGTTTTTATTTTTTCCGTCCTGATAAGTAGAACGAGATAAACAGCTTATGGAAACAGTATTCAAAGCTATTGGAACACCTTGCATTCTTCGTAAGGAATTTTACGTGTGAAACCGCGTTGAGTTACGGTATATTCTCCGGAGGCGTAAAAGCTTGCCAGCTCCCGGTTTCTGATAAGCTTTTCGTCTATTTCCTCAGGCGTGGGCGGAAAGGCTATTATGCCTGTAACATAAGAGACAGGCACGCTGCCGTCGCCTTTAATTACATAAGCAGCAGTGCCGTCCATGCAAGCCACAATAAGCCGGTAGCTGCTGTTAAACAGATAATTTTTCATGAGCTGCTGCGGATTTGATAAATTGTGAATATTAAAGGAAATTTTATTTTCCTTAAGGGGCTTCTGCAATGCTTCCTCGAGTATTTTACGCTCTTTGGCACTGCCGTACAACAATATTTTCAGCATGGACACCATTCCCATATAGTAGTGTTATCATTGTACTCTGCAATACATAAACTGTTACAATTAATATTTATTTCACGCACTTGTGCATTTTCGGTTTTGATGAAGATTTTGGAACAGGGGTATAATAAGTTCTCCGCTTAAGTTTGGTTGTAGCTTATGCTTCGGTATGTTATAATGAGCATAACAGGTGGAGGGAAATACCAACCCTAAAGGAAACACAAATAGAAGGAGATATACATGGATTACATCAGTGATATTCAAAAATTTGTCCCGACAAATGAGCAGGAAGCCTCTGAACAGAAGATAATTCTGTCTTATATTCAACAATATGCTCACAATGCGCTTTTGCGGGATAATCCAATAGCACATATTACAAGCTCCGGCTTTTTAATGAATAAGCAATTAGACAAGGTACTGCTGGTTCATCATAATATCCGTAATGTTTGGGCATGGACGGGAGGACATGCTGACGGTGACAGTGATTTGCTTCATGTAGCTATAAAGGAAGCAAGGGAAGAGACCGGTGTTATTACTATTTGCCCGATTTCATCCCATATTGCATCTTTGGATATTCTTCCAGTATTTAGTCATTGGCGCAAGGGCTCCTTTGTCAATGCACATCTGCATCTTTCCGTCGCATACATTCTTATTTGCGATGAAAAAGAGAAGGTAAGACCGCAAATATCTGAAAATACAAATGTTGCATGGTTTGATACAAGCTTTTTTACCGGGCGGAATTTTGATTTGTCTGATGTTTACTTGTACAACAAATTAATTGACAGAGCAAATAGAGATTCCGCTTTGTGAATGACATGCAATACGAGAAAAGCATGAATGATATAGAAACTTTCTTGACATCAATAATTATATTTTTCCATTTATTGTAAATATCCAAATACCCAAATTAGCAAATTAGAACGTGGAAATATACAGCTTTGAGGAATAAATAT
>DCDU01000129.1:0-251 GCA_002316585.1 Firmicutes bacterium UBA1047
TCATTATAGGAGCTTACAATACCTATTAATGGTTTTCTTAATTCCTCTTTGGTATAACCTAATGCATAAAATAACGAACGATGGGGTGCCTGCTGCACTCCTTTTTTCACTGAATCGCTTCTCATATTCTTTCCTCCATTTCTTATTAGCTTGAGCTGAGTAACTTCCTCTATGTCAGGGCTTTGAGATTTACTCTGAAAATAAATAAAACCTTTCGTCCCTGAATATATCCAATGATATATTCAGGGACG
>DCDU01000129.1:417-660 GCA_002316585.1 Firmicutes bacterium UBA1047
ACCCTAATTTACGATATAAAAAATCGCCTCGTTCAAGTCGAAATAATTTCTTATTTTAACTCTATCCCTATAACGCGGGATTACGTCACAGCTTACTAAGTTCGGCTTTGAAGCTCGGAAGTGATCATTATACCTACTATCTCCGATTTTCACCACCCATCGGCTCTCTGCAGATAGTTATAAGTATTTTTGTCTCCGTCACAGCTAATTGTTTTTTACAATTATAACTTTTGAAAAAGTGCT
>DCDU01000129.1:810-3365 GCA_002316585.1 Firmicutes bacterium UBA1047
ACTTTTGAAAAAGTGCTTGTCAACCTATTTTTGTTAATCACATCGATTTTTGCATTTTACTTAAAACAAGAATTTATTCACTGAAAAACATCAATATAATATGACTATACACGAACATTATTTAAAAATTTTTGTTGCACTTTTGTGTATTTTACGTTATAATACAAAATGTGATAATTTTCTTGTTTCATTATGTTCAGACTTACACTGGCAGAATATTTTTATTTGCCATTGGACATATTGAACATAACACCAAAATTGAAACAATTGACAGGAGGAATAATGGAACAATTTTTTAAACTAAAAGAAAACGGAACTAATGTATCAACTGAAATTATGGCAGGATTCACCACTTTTTTTGCAATGTCTTATATTATATTTGTAAATCCTGCAATACTATCAGCTACAGGAATGCCTTCACAGGCGGTATTTTTAGCAACTATTATAGCAGCGGCAATCGGAACCTTGGTAATGGGACTGTTTGCTAATGTGCCTTATGCTCAGGCTCCGGGTATGGGTCTTAATGCATTTTTCACATATACAGTTGTATTTGCCCTTGGATTTACATGGGAACAGGCATTGGCATTGGTTTTTATTTGCGGTTTGCTGAACGTATTTATTACCGTTACAAAGATACGTAAAAGCATAATAAAAGCTATTCCCGAAAGCTTGCAAAATGCAATCAGCGGCGGTATAGGAATTTTTATAGCATATATAGGCATCAAGGGTGCAAACATTATTGAGTTTACTTCGGAACCGGCTAACATTTTAGCAATTAACAATACACCTTTTGCATTTGACGGTACTTACAGCAATATTTTTTCGGTTATAACAAACGGAGGAATTATACCTGCGCTTGTTGATTTTACAAATCCTGCAACACAGCTTGCAATTGTAGGTTTGGTTATATTGGTTATATTGATTGTTAAAAATGTTAAGGGAGCTATACTTATCAGTATTATAGCAACAACATTGATAGGCATACCTTTTGGAGTTGTTGATATTTCAAATGTATCAATCAGTACCGGAGGATTATCTTCAGCATTTGCCGATTTGGGAATAACATTCGGAGCAGCTTTTGGTCCTAATGGAATGCAGTCCCTGTTTACAGACCCGTCACGTATACCTCTCGTACTTATGACTATATTTGCATTCAGCTTATCAGATACATTTGACACAATCGGAACCTTTATAGGCACGGGAAGAAGAAGCGGAATTTTCAGCGAAGAAGATCAAAAAGCTCTTGAAACAAGCACAGGATTTAAATCAAAAATGGATAAAGCATTATTTGCGGATGCAATTGCCACATCTGTCGGAGCAGTTTTTGGAACATCAAATACAACAACTTATGTTGAAAGTGCCGCAGGTATCGGCGCAGGAGGAAGAACAGGACTTACAAGTGTTGTGACAGCGCTGTTGCTCCTTGCATGTATGTTGATTGCACCTATTGCGGGAATTGTTCCTTCAGCAGCCACATCTCCTGTTTTAATAATAGTTGGTGTTATGATGATGTCATCATTTACTAAAATAAATTGGGAAGACTTGGACGAAGCGATACCTGCATTCTTTGCATCAGTGTTTATGGGATTAGGATACAGCATTTCATACGGTATTGCAGCAGGCTTCATATTCTACTGCTTAGTTAAAGCTTGCAAAGGGAAATTCAGCGACGTTCATCCTATTTTGTTGGTTTCGACAATCTTATTCTTGATTAACTTTATAGTTTTAGCAATAATATAAAATTACATTATTGCATTCTATCACATGTAAAAGAGGACCTGCCCTGCTTTTCCGATCATAGGCAGCATGACATAACCTTATTGCAATAACCTGAGTGCAAAATTTAAAATTTTGCACTTTTTTCTTTTTTTCGACATCATGCAAAACCCAAATAATACATTATTGACTTTTTAAAAAGTGTTTCCTGCATTTTTGGTTTTTTTGCAAGAAGTTCTTGCAAGTTGCAAAGCATTGAAATTGTAAGGTTTTCTGAAATTGATAAAAACCAACTTGCATATTTCTTGATAAAAGCACAACCTTTGTAAGTTTTTTTAATTTTTATGAAAGTTTTTGTTTACAAATTGCATTTTAGATGATATAATGAGGTAAGGTTAAAAAAGGGAGGTTCGCTCATGGGTGTAGCAGTGAAAGATATTAGGGACGTAGTTGCAAAAATGAATTTTAGAAAATGCGGTACCATTACTTGCATATATAATGTTGATGGAAAGTGCAGCCAAAAAGAATGCGAGTTGCACGAAAGAGGATTAAGGCAAGAAGAAGACTAAAACGGATGGTATGAAGATGAGAAAATTGAATATAAAAAATTAAAGCGAAAGAAACCGGTTAGTTGTCTTTCGCTTTAATTTTGCTCATTTTTTCATGTGCATTAATCTTTCAATTACCTTTTCCATCATCAATTGATATTTTTGAAGTTTTTCTTTTTCTTCATTAATAACATTCTCAGGTGCCTTGCTCATGAATTTTTCATTGCTCAGCTTACCGTTTACTCTTTTAAGTTCACCTTCAAGCCTTGCTTTTTCTTTTTCAAGTCTTTC
>DCDU01000101.1 GCA_002316585.1 Firmicutes bacterium UBA1047
TTAACAGTAAATATGCATTCATCCCCTATTTTATCAGCCTCTTTGTAGGTTATCCTTCCGTAGCAATGACAGTAAATACAATGGCTTCCTATAAAAGAGTAGACAGCCGTGAAGCAAATTCATTGATTACATTCACCAATAACTGCAGCTTTCAGTTTATGGCAGGGGCAGTGGCTTTTTCTATGCTTGGTGACTTTAATTTATATAAATATATTGTTGTCCCCCATTTATTAAGCGCTGTTTTTATTGGGATAATTTTAAGGAAAAGTGATGTTTATTCAACTGTTGCAAACGAAAAAAGACAAAAATACATATCATTTTATGATGCCTTTAATTCTTCAATTTACAAATCGGTTGCGTCCATATTGTCCATTGGCGGTGTAATAGTTATATTTTCTGTATTTTCCAACTTTTTTGATAATATTCTTATTTCGGCATCAGAATATTTTTCTTTAAGTACTCAATTAAGCGATATCATACATTCTGTTTCCGTAGGAGTTTTAGAGATTGCCAACGGCTGCAGCGTTGCTGCCTCGTCCACTCTTCCCATGGATGTAAGACTGATAATAATTAATTTTCTCATAAGTTTCTCCGGAATATCCGTAATTTTTCAAACAGTGGCGGTTGCAAATGATTTTGATTTCAATATAGGCAATTATATTTTTTATAGAGTTATTCAGGGAATAATATCGGTTATAATATGCATTGCAATGTTAATTTTACATAATTATTGAAATATGTAAAATTACTATGTATAATGAAATTACTTCAGATAAAAGGTGATAAAATGATAAACGTAACATTAATCGGTACAGGAGGGATGATTCCCCTGCCCGGCAGATATCTGGCATCCTGTCATATCGAATATAACGGAAGAGCAATACTTATAGACTGCGGCGAAGGTACCCAAATTTCACTTCACAAGGGGAAATTAAGCTTAAATAAAATTGACACCATATTAATAACTCATTGCCATGCAGATCATGTTACAGGTCTTCCGGGTCTGCTGCTTACAATCGGAAATCACGGCAGAACTGAGCCTTTAAATATTATAGCTCCTAGGGGAAGCACCAAAATATTAAACTCACTGTTGGTTGTTTGCGGCTTTCTTCCTTATGAAGTCAGAATTGCCGAGCTTCATGACACAAAGCCCCAGGAATTTAATCAAATAGGCTTAAAAATAACGTCAATTCCGCTGAAGCATCATATAAACTGTTTAGGCTACAGCCTTGAACTTAATTTAAGACCTCATTTCCGGCCGGAAACAGCTAAAGAGCTGAATATCCCGGTAAAGCTGTGGAGGCTGCTTCACAATGGCGAAGATGTTGTTGTTGATAACAAAACTATTACTCCGAACATGGTTTTAGGAAATCCGAGAAGTCCCATTAAAATTTCTTATGTAACAGATACAAGACCTGTTAAATTAATTGATGAAATTGTAAAGAATTCTGACTTGTTCATTTGTGAAGGAATGTATGGTGATGATGAGCAGCTTTCAGGTGCTGTTGAAAAAATGCATATGATCTTTTCTGAAGCTGCAAAAATTGCATTAAATTCAAATGTAAAGGAATTATGGCTGACACATTTCAGTCCCTCCATGCCATCACCGGGAGATTATTTGGAAGCGGCAGCAAGTATCTTCCAAAACACTGTAATTGGCAGGGACTTAATGAGCAAGACATTAAAATCCAAATAAGTACTCAGAAACAAAAGAGGTGATTAAAATAAGCAAACAGACATTAAAAGAATATCTTTTTATAGCAGTAGGGTCATTCTTCGTATCGGTAGGCGTGTACTATTTCATGGTTCCGGAAAATTTGGCTACAGGAGGAGTATCAGGGCTTTCAATTGTTTTAAGCAATTATTTAAATATACCTATTTCAATTATAAACTTTTCTTTGAATCTTATATTATTTATAATAGGATTTATTTTCTTAGGCAAGGAATTTGGAGGAAAAACAATTTTTTCGGTAATATTTATATCATTTTTTATGTATTTGATGGAAGCATTCTTCCCTGTATCAGCACCTGTAACCGATGAAATATTATTGAACTTAATATGCGGCATAGTATTATCCGCCATAGGGCTTTCTATAGTATTCAATCATAATGCTTCAACCGGCGGCACCGATATTATTGCTAAAATATTGAACAAATATTTCAATATGGATATGGGCAAGGGTTTAATGGCTGCCGATGTAATAGTAGTGGCATTCGCTTTCTTAACTTATGGTGTACAAACAGGTATAGTCGGAGCCTTCGGTTGGTTTTTGAACGGTGTTGTATTAAATTATTTTCTTGACGGTTTTTCCGTTAAAAATGAAGTTGTTATTATTTCTAAAAAGCATGATGAAATTAAAAAATACATTTTTGACAAATTAGACAGAGGCGTAACCTTGTACAAGGCGGAAGGCGGTTACACAAATGAAGAAAAAGACATAGTGGTAACCATACTTGACAGAAAGGAATACTACATATTGAAAAAACAGCTTAAAATAATAGACCCTGATGTGTTTGTAACGGTAAGAACAGTGCAGGAAGTTTATGGTTTTGGTTTCTCAAAATTTTAAAGATTGAATAAAAGACGTATTCATACTCAAAAAGAGCGGATAACCGCTCTTTTTGAGTGTTTGTATTATATTCTTAGAATATTCCTAATCCAAAGAAGTCATCTAACTGCCCAATCAATACGAAAGCCATAGCAATCGGTACAATGAACTTGAAACATATATCCCAGAACTTAAAGGCTGCCATCTGAACGCCGGGAGATGATTCCACTTCTTCCTTAATAGCAATCGATTTAAGTGACCAGCCTATAATTATTGCCATTAGCATCGCGCCAAGAGGCATAAATACTCCTTCCGAAATCATGTCATAGAAGTCCAGCCAGCAGTCAAATGCCATACGAACCTCTTTCATTCCGAATATGGTAGCAGGGATATCAATCGTAGCACCTCCCGCTACTCCGGCACCAAGTCCGTCCAAGCATACAGGAATACCTACAATGAAAATAATAATCCCAACAATTGTGGTAAGGTTCTTACGATTTGGACTCAATCCTTTTTCAACTCGTTTATCAATAAAGAATGCGGTACATACCTCTAAGAGAGAAATCGCAGAAGTAATCGCTGCTATGAATACAAGGAAGTAGAATATAAATCCGAACAAATTACCTATGAAGCCTCCCATACCAACGCTAAACACCTGATGCAACGTTACAAATAACAGTCCGGGGCCTGCTCCGAAGCTAATGCCTTCAACTCCCTGATACATGAATGCACCAACCGCGGGCATTACAGCCAAACCTGCAAGTATTGCAAAAATTGTATCTGCTATAGGAATAATCAAAGCATTTTTCTCTAAATTCTCACTTTTGCTAAGATAAGAGCCGTATGTTATCATGCAGCCCATTCCTAAAGACAGTGAGAAGAACATCTGTCCGGCTGCTGTTTTAAGAACCTTCATAAAGCCTACTTCCGAAAAAGCCGCAAAGTTAGGAGCAAACATAAATTGCAGACCTACAAAAGCACCTTCCAACGTAACACTTCGAATGATTACTATAAGAAGCATTCCAAACAATGCAGGCATAGCTACCTTTGTAAATTTTTCGATACCGCCGGAAACTCCACCCATTACGATGGCAATTGTAGTTGCCATGAAAAGACCGTGATACAGCAGACTAGCTCCGCTATTAGTAGTGAACGAGCCGAAGAATTCACCGCTTCCCATTCCGCCAAAACCGGCACCTGCGCTGAAAATTTCTAATATAAATCCTAACGAATAACGCAGTGTAAATCCGCCTAATACACTGTAAAAGGCTAAAATCAGGAAGCCTGAAAGAAAACCCAACCAGCCTACCCATGTGTACTTTTTACTTATTAATTTATAAGTTCCAACAACTCCCAAACCATATTTACGACCTAAAGCAAGTTCTCCCAACATAGTTGCAAAGCCAACAAATATAACCATTGCCAAGTACAAAACTAAGAAAGCAAATCCTCCGTTCGCTCCCATCTTGTAGGGGAATCCCCAGATATTACCCAAGCCAACCGCCGAGCCGATGGCTGCCATTAAGAAACCAAAACTGCTGCCCCATTGACCTCTGCTACTTTCTTTATTCATAATTACACCTTCCCTTCATTTTTATAAATAATAATACAGTGATAAAAATTATTCCGATAAGAATTTACAAAAAAGTTTAAACTATTTTAATATTCACCTCCTTTTAACTTTACAAACTCTATTCAAATGCCCCCTTTTTTAAAAAACTTTGCAAACGTATACACCTAAAAAAGCTTTGCAAATATTTTGGTTGAAATGATTATACTATATGGGAATTCGTTTGTCCAGAAAAAGTTTTGTTATAATTTAAACAATTCATATATATAACTTTATACTATATTATGGGTAATAATTCTATTTATGAATTTAGATTTTTAACTTTACAATAAAAAAAAGATTCTTCAGAAAATATCTGAAAAATCTTATATGCTACAACCTCATATATCTGAGTTCTTCTTTTATTTTTCGCCTATAGAAAGCATAAGGTTGAGTATAATTCCGACTATCGCCGCTGTGGCTATAGCAGGTATTTGAACTCCGAACATGGGAATCATTCCCCCTTCAAATCCAAAGCTTCCTCCAAGTCCTACTATTAAAATTACGGCTATTACCGCTAAATTCTTGGAGCTGAACATGTCAACTTTTCTGTCTAACATAATTGTTATACCCTGTGCACCGATAACCCCGAATAAATAAATTGACAATCCTCCGATTACCGATGTAGGAATGGAATATATAATGTTAATTAAAGGAGTAAAGCAGGAAATAATCATTGTCAATACTGCTGCAAGCATCAATACATATATGGAAAAGTTTTTTGATATTGCCATAGCGCTGATATTTTCACCATAGTTTGTTCCTGCAGGTCCTCCTATAAATCCGGAAATAATGTCACCTATTCCGTCACCTATAAGATTTAGACCCAATTTATTTTCAATATCATATTTTTTGCTTACACCCTTCTTCCTTGCCAAATCATTTACATAAATATCTAATTGGTATACATGAGCTGTAGATTCAGGAATAGTAGCTATTGCAATCGGCATGATTGCCACTATTGCCGTAACGGAAGGTTTAGGCAATGTGAATATTGGAAGGTTAAACACTCCGGCAGATTGAATGGTGTTAAATGATACAAAGGGAATTCCCGAAATTCTGCCTATTAGCAGCGCGGCTGCATATCCCGTCAAAAGACCGAACAAAATAGGAAGCTGGCTTAGCTTTCCTTTTAAATATACCGAATATAAAATTGTTGACAATAAAGTTATTATTGCTATAACCCATGCCCAGCTGCTTGCAAAAGCATTGCCCTGTGCAGCCTCAGGAAAGGATGCGGCATTTGTCATTGCATTAGCCGCCAAGGACAATCCGATAATTATGGCTATGCTTCCCGTAACGGTTGCAGGAAGAACTTTGTCGATTTTTTCTTTACCTGATTTATTAATTATAAAACCTGCAATTATGGAAATAAAACCCGACATTATGATACCGAATTGTGCTATTGATATTTTATCATTCAGAGAATATTGAGCGAATGCTTCGGCGCTCATGATAGATGCTATTGCTGCAATATATGAGAAGCTTGAACCGTAGTACAGGGGAATTTGCCTTCCTGTGATAAGTATAAATCCTAATGTTGCCAGGCCGCTTGCAAATATTGTAGTAGAAACATGAAAACCAGTAATAAGGGCAACTAAGACTGTTGCGGGAAACATTACCACAATTTGCTGTAGTGCAAATAGAATAAGACCGATAAAGGGCGGACGCTCGTCCGGCAAATAACCAAAAACTTCATTTTTTGTTGACATACATACCTCCATATAATAAGAACTTAGCAAATTAAAAAATCCTCGACCGGCCGCCAAGGAAATATGCACAAAAAAAATATACGGATATGCAATCTTGACGGCATCACGGTACCGTGTTAAAGATTATTTTATCCAATTATAGCACGAACAATCAATCAGGTCAACAGCAAAATTTGACAAATTTCAACACCAATTTCAGCCAATTTCAGCCCTCAGAATGAACATGACCGGGTCATAGCAATAACGAGGGCGGAGAACCCCCGTTGGCTTTGAATAACTTTATTCGTACATCACATCTCCGAACAGTTCTTCGTCGGTCGGCTGATTTGGAGGCGTCGGATATGATACCCAGGTAATATTGAGAAGCTTCTCCCAGGTTATGTTGTCGCTTGAAATATTCCCTCCCCAAGTTCCGCATCCAAGACTCAGTGTCATAGGCATTCCGTTTGTCCAAGCACCGCTGTTTGACAGGCATTGAGGCTGTCTCACCATAAGACGGCTGGTCTTGGTTTTTAAAGCATACTTTAGTATATGCTCATCATTTGTCGAATGAATGCCGCAGGAATGACCCTTACCCTGGTATTCCGTGATTTCATTTACTCTGTCAATTGCATCAGCGAATTCTTTGTATTTATACAATGTAACGGTAACTGATAGTTTTTCTCCCGAAAACGGATATTCTTTGCCTACATTTGTTTCTTCAACCATGAAGAAAGTTCTGTCTTCAGGAATGTTCAATCCCACATATTCCGCAATCTTCTTTGCAGGCTGTGCAATTATTTCTCTTGCCAAAGCACCGTTAACCCACATTTTTGACTGCATCAAAGCTTTTTCTTCCGCACTTAACAAATAACCGCCTTCATCTATCAACGCTTTTACCAAGTCATCATAAATGTCTTCCTGAATAACAAGTGAATTTTCCGCTGAACAGCTTGTTGCAAAGTCAAATGTTTTGCTTCTTTTTATTTTATCCGCAGCATCCTTAATATCCGCTGTTTCGTCCACAATAACAACCGCATTGCCTACACCTACGCCATAAGCGGGAGTTCCCGATGTATAGGCTGCTTTAACAAGTCCGCCGCCGCCGGTTGCCAAAACTAAGTCGCTTTGCTTCATAAGCTCCTGTGAAATATCCAATGTAGGCTCTTCAATGCCTATTACCAAATCTTCCGGAGCATCATATTTTTTCAACACATCCCTTATTATATTTACGATATAAGTATTTGTTGCCTTTGATTTCGGGTGCGGAGACATCACTATGGCATTTCTTGTTTTAATTGACATTATTGCTTTTAATACGGGAGTTGCTTCAGGATTTGTAACCGGAATAACTGCTCCTATCACTCCCACCGGTTTTGCTATTTTAATTAATCCCTTTTCTTCATTTCTTTCGATAACTCCCATGCTTTTTTTGCCTTCCATATCTCTTAAAGCACCTTTAAGCTTGGTCATAAGCTTTGCATATTTTGAATCATAATTTCCATATTGTGTTTCTTCCACTGCCAATTTAGAAATTTTATCCGCGTTGTCAGGCTTTACAATATTCCAGACAATCGCCTTGGTCAGATGGTCTACTCTTTCCTGGCTGAAGCCTTCCGCTATCTGCTGTGCCTTTCTTGCTCTTTCAATTAATGAAGCTACATAATCAGTTGCGTTAATCATTACATTCCTCCTAAATTTTATAATAAATCCTTGTATATTTGAATTATTTGTTCCAAGCTTACCTTCCTTGGTGTGTTTCCGGGGCTTCCGCTGTTTATTGCATCCTGCGCCTTTTTTGCAGCTTCCATTGTTGTAAGTCCTTCAATATTTTCTCCCATAGCTTCTGCTACCTTTGCAAATTTCTCGGGAGCTCCCATAAGTGCAAATTCCATACACTTAGGTAAAAGCACCGCATTGGATATACCGTGAGCAATATGGAATATGGCTCCTACAGGCCGGCTCATACCATGCACAATTGTTACGGAAGCGTTGCTGAAAGCAATTCCTGCTTCCATTGACGCTATCATAATTTCACTTATTGCTTCCAAGTCATCACCGTTTGCCCAGGCCCTTCTGATATATTTTGATATCCTTTTTATAGCGGATAAAGACATTGTTTCAGTAAAGGGATGAGCTTTTCTTGAGATATATGCTTCAATAGCATGAGTGAATGCGTCAATACCAGTAGCCGCGGTTGTCTTTGCAGGCACGCTCAAAGTAAATAGCGGATCATTCACTGCAATTGCAGGAACAATGTAGGGGCTTCCTATCAACATTTAACATTATTTTTTGTATCCGCGATTATTTACTTCCCTGAAGTTTTTACTGCCTTATATTCAAAAATTTCAGATAGGCATTGTTCGTTTTTATTATATAACCGTCCTTATCAACCATGACAAGGCACTCTGAGGTATTTTCAAAAAATATTTTCAATGCTCGGTTTTCCATTTTTATTTTTTCAATTTCTTCTATGCAGTTATAATTATTGTACATATTGATTCCTCTTTATCGTCGTAGCGTAATGTTAAACACCCGGCATAATCTTATTGCCGTTTATCCGTATTGCACCTTTCATTTCCAACAATGTTATATTGCCAAGCAATTCACCGGTGTCCATTTTTATTTCCTGTCTTAATTCATCAATTGTGTTTTTCCCTGTCTTGATACAGTTTATTATTTTAAGCTCGTCATCCGTTAATGCAGACGTATCGCATGCCTTTTGAAGCTTAACTCTTTCTTTTAATTCTAAAATTTCTTCAACAATGTCATTAATTGATGTTGTTATTTTTGCGCCGTCTCTGATAAGCGCATTTGTTCCCTTACTGTACAGACTGTCAATATTTCCGGGAACCGCAAAAATTTCTCTTCCCTGATTGGCGGCATGACCTACCGTAATTAATGTACCGCTTTTTTCCTGTGCTTCAACAACCAATACACCGTCGGAAAGTCCGCTGATGATTCTATTCCTGTCGTGAAAGTTATATGCAACCGGTTGTATATCAAAGTTATATTCTGTTATTACCGCTCCTTTGTTGTCAGAAATCTGTTTAAAAAGCTCCAAGTTCTTCTTTGGATATACAACATTTATTCCGCAGCCTATTATTCCATATGTCTTTGCGTCATACTTCAAGGCTGTTTTATGAGCTATTGCGTCGATGCCTACCGCAAGACCGCTTACGATATTTACATTGATTTCCGACAATTCTTTCGTCAATTTTTCCGCAGCCCATTTTCCATAGTTTGTAGCTTTCCTTGAGCCTACAATTGCAACGGATATATTATTTATGTAATCCAAGCTGCCCTTATAGTACAATACATAGGGATAACCGCTAATTTGCTTTAGTTTTTCCGGATAATCTTCGTCAAAAATAGTTACTGCTTCAGCTTTTTCAGAATTCAGCCTTCCCAATATTTTTGCTTCAAAATCATTTTTGCTTTCGGAAAGTTTATTTATTCTGTCTGTTTTCAGAAAAGACAAATTGTATTTCTCACTTTCAAAGTTGTCCCACAAATCCTGAGGTGAGCCAAAATAATCTAAAAGCTTTGATATTTTATTATTTGAAATACCTGCTGCCGAAAGCCATAATAAAGTTTTTTGATTAATATTTAAACTCTCCATTACTACCTCCAGTATTTTTTATCCAAACTTCTGTACTGAACTGCCTCTGCTATATGCTTAGTTTCTATGTTTTCTGAATTTTCCAAATCCGCTATCGTTCTTGCAACCTTTAGTATTTTATTGTATGCTCTTGCGCTCAGCCCTAAAATCTCAAAGGCATTCTTCAGCAGTTTTTCCGATTCCTTATTGACCTTGCAAAATTTTGATATACCCTTTGTTGAAAGCTCGGAATTAGTCATTATCCCCATGTTCTTATATCTCTTAAGCTGAATGCTTCTCGCTTTTACAATTCGTTTTTTAATTTCAGCCGAGGTTTCTTCAACCGCATCATTCTTTAAATCATCATACCTTACGGGAAGCACTTCAATTTGAATGTCAATGCGATTTAATAACGGACCGGAAATTTTTCCTAAGTATTTGTCAATTTGTCCCTGACTGCAGGAGCAATCGTGGGTTGGGTCCCCTAAATAACCGCAAGGACATGGGTTCATGGAAGCCACAAGCATAAATTTTGCGGGAAATGTAAAGGAGCCGTTTGCCCTTGCAATGGAAATTTTCCCGTCCTCCATTGGCTGTCGCAGAATTTCAATTACACTTTTGGGAAATTCGGGTATCTCATCTAAGAACAAAACCCCGAAGTGAGCCAATGATACTTCCCCCGGTCGCGGCTTTGAGCCGCCTCCCGCTATGGATGTGCGTGAAGATGTATGGTGAGGTGAGCGAAAAGGTCTCTTGGTTATTAAGCCTTTATTGTTTAACAAGCCTGATATGCTGTATATTTTTGTAACCTCCAAGGATTCTTCAAAGCTCAAATCAGGCAAGATGGTTGGAATACGCTGTGCAATCATTGTTTTGCCCGAGCCGGGGCTTCCTAAAAG
>DCDU01000134.1 GCA_002316585.1 Firmicutes bacterium UBA1047
TCGGAAGTATCAACCATAGCTTTTACATGGCCCGGCTCTCCCTGATAGCCGAGCACCACAGCTCCGGGAAGGTCATGGGGAAGATTCTTTCCCTTTCGCCACTTTGCAGGCTCAAAAGGAATTGTCCGGAACGTGTCACTGATTTCTTTGTTCGTAGCAAAACGCGCTGTTCCATATTGGCCGTCGCCAACCGTATGCGACTTAATGTTCAGCGAACCCCTGTAAACATCAACCGCAATCAAGATTACAATACAGGCTGCCGCTATAATGGAAATTACCATTGCTGCTGAAGCAGACATGCTCTTTACCTCCTAAATAAGCATAAAAAAACACCCCGCGAAGGGATGCAGATATTGATTTTGTTTGAATTTGTCAGCCCAGTGTTTGCGTGAAAACGCTGCTTTCCGCCTGCGTTTCTTCCGGCGTTGACACCATGTCAATAACTGTGGTAAACTCAATCTATTATAGGACCTTAAGCTTGAGCTTGTCCATAACTGTTACATAGTTATGAATGAATGGTCTTACAGTGTTTTCTATATCGTTCATAAAATCTTTTTTATTAATTATGGAACTCCAACAACAACCATAATAATTATCTTGAACAATATTTTTTTTGATTTCCGGTTGTAACTTTAGTGTTTGATACTCTTCTTTAAATTTATATAAAGAATTCAAAGAATTGGAATAATATTCTATGACAATTTGTTTTAAATCTACAAATACATTTTCAAGAATTCCAATGGATATATCATTCTTCTTAAAAAGCCATTTATTTATGAACATATGACTGATATTAGTAAAATACTCACCTTTAGGAGCTTCATAATTTTCCCATCCGGCTAAAAGCCCTTCTTCTGACATCAGTTTTTGAATGCGGTCGTATATTTTATCAACATATTCACATCTTTCTGCAGTAAATGGAATGATATCTGCTTTCATTTCAGATGCAAATTCATCCAGTGTCTTCTTCTTTTCTGGATCTAGGATTTTGGGAGCTATTTTATTATATTCATAAATTTCTATTCCAGCCAAATTACATGCAAGCCTTGCCTCACAGGTACAAGTTGGAACGATTAAAATCAAAACAGGTGAACAAATTTGTTGCTGAAATATTTTTTTTAATATAGAGTTCTCACTTGAATACTCATTTAGGACTCTTGCTCTATATTCCAAAATTTGTCCAATATTCTCACGGTAAAAAGGAACTGCCTTAAATTCAACAATCACCGGCCTGCCGCTTTTTCTATCTCTCAATATTAAATCTGCCCTTTTATTTCCTGTTAGTAGATACTCCATTCCTTTGTTCTTTAGTTCAGGAATATTCTCATAATCCAAATTAAGGAGCCACGGATAATCCGCAATAAGACATTGTATTTCTTTTTCTGTTAATTCATCTACCTGTCTTTCCACAAAATCATCACCTTATTTGTTATATTAAAATAAATAGTCACTTAGACTAATAAAAAATACACGAAATCTGAACATATCTATTTTGTAATCAAACAAGTATTATAGTTCCTTAAATCTTTCAACAAGATTTTTAAAAGAAACAGATGGCTGAACTTGTTTCGATGGAATAAACAAATATCTCCATTCTTTATAACCGTTCGCCTTTCCCCAATTGGATGCGACTTTGCAGTATTGAATCCCACGATCCTTTTTTGCCAGGACGTCTGGAGCATTCAGTTTATCTTCACCTTTCACTTCGACAAGATAAATACAGTCTTTAAGTTCTACAACAAAATCAGGTTCATAGCGATGACCGTAATTATAAGTAATGTCAAATTCGCAAGGGGCTGGGCGAAGCCAATTTTGTACATCATCGTCATGCTCCATAATCCGCGCAAGTTGCAGCTCTGGGTCACTGTCAAATTTTGCGCTGCTGAAAACGCCCTTCTTAATGCCCGTAAACAACACCGACCGAATACTTCCATTATAGTTTTTATAAAGGCCGCAAATGGAAGTGTATCCATAAAGCTGCATTGAATTATAATTCTTTGTTCCGATAACTTCTTCCTTGATCATCCCATTTGTACAGTAAAAATGCTGCATCATTTGATTGTAAATACGGTTGGAAATATCTTTTCTGTACATCATAACAATATTTTTAAGCCCATTTTCTCCATACAGACTTTCATAATGCCCACATACCTGCGAAATTAACTTAAAAAGTAGGTTGGAACATTTTTCATAATCAATTTCTGGCTTTTCACGAAGAAGCTCCACAATCACTCTCTTAGGGTTATATCCTTCGAAGTCAATACTATCCCCTTTCACACGCTGAAGATCAGATGGATCTTCAAGATTTTGAATCAGCAATTCATTTTTTATAGGAACATGCTTAAAATCTGACAGATCCATATCAAAATCAAAAAAATGATAATCTTCCGTGCCCTCATCCGTCACTTTAATTTGAGGTATTGGGATAAAATGATTAACGGCGGTTTTGTAAATATCATCCGTCTGGTTACGTATCCATGCAGTCAATGGCATCTCGTTGTCATGGTATATGTCACCAAGGTCATCATCTGAACAAACTTCACTTTGCACTTCATAAACAATTTTTTCTTTTTGAATATTTGAAAGGTTATGGGATGGTTCTGTCTGAATCGCATGAACAACCTTTTGCCGAGTCTTATCATATGTTGATTTCATGAAAGCGTCTGTTTTTTCGGTCCTTTTGATTTTTGTCTGCCGGTATGCCTCTTCTAGCATCGCATCATCATCAGATTCAAAGGCAAGCTGAGTGTAAGAAGTTTCTTCTTTAGGAATATCTTCTGCCTTAATCACATTCCCGGCTTTAAAAATAGAATCGCCCTTCTGCGCTTCCTCCAGGATTTCTTTGAATTTATCGTGTGCTGTCAACATCACGGAGTCAACGTCCTTATCACCTGTACGCTTTCCATAAGGCAACCGAAGCCCCCGGCCAACCATTTGTTCCCGTAAAATTTTTGAAGCAGCAGTCCGCAGGGGAACGATGGTGTAGAGATTGTTAACGTCCCAACCTTCCTTCAGCATATTCACGTGGATAACAATTTCAACAGGATTATCTGAACGTTCTACTTCAAGAAGCAATTTAATATTCTCATCTTTTTCTGCTCCACGCTGATTCGAATGAACCATAATTACTTTATTTTTATACTGCCCATCCCGAAATTCATCCGACTGGATATATTTTTTTACCCATTCCGCATGGTTTGTATCTTTACAGACAACGAGCATAAATGGCTTTACAACTGGTTTTTTATCATGATTTTCCGCATACATCCGCAATTTTCGTTTTGCATTTTCATGACAAGCAATACCATCTTGCAACATCAGTTTATCGAGTTGTTCATCGCCAAAATTATAAAAATCAATATTAGTACGGGTTACAGCAAACGGTGTACGGGTATATCCGTCTTCAATTGCTTTTGACAAGGGGTATTCATATACCACATTCTGAAATGGGATCTGTTTGCCGCCTTGATTGACCAAGGGTGTCGCCGTCAATTCCAAGCCGAGGATTGGGTGCAGATCATTCAATGCTTTCGCGCCATTCTCCGCCCGATAGTGGTGTGATTCATCCATGATCATTACAAGGTCTTCCAAACTTGCAAGATAATCATAAAACGACCGTCCGAGATATTCATTAATACGCCGCATATTAACGTCTTCCGCGTTGAATTTTGCAATATTGAAAACAAAGATACGAATATCAGACTGGTAAAAAGAAAGTTGTTTTTGTTTGTAATCGTCATCTGCAATGACCTGCGGTGCTTTGGAGAAACAGCCAATCCCTTTAAAAACATATTTTGGATTAGCTGGATTTCCAAGATCATTTTTCAGTTTTTCATAGACAGTCAGCCCCGGCGCTACAACGAAAAAGTTTCGAATGCCATACTGTGTATATAAAAATGTGATAAATGCACCCATAAGTCGTGTCTTTCCAACCCCCGTAGCAAGCGCAAAGGTGATGGACATAAAATCCCGCTCAAAATTGGTACAGGTTGGATAAAGGTTATGTACAATTGTCAATGCCTTTTCTAAATTCAGGTTTTTGCATGGCCTGACTTCTTTTAGAATTATTTCCAAACGCTTCAGAGAAACCTGCTGCGGCTTTCGCAATGACATACAGCCGCTGATATAGTCTGCGTTATACTGTGGAAAAAGTGCATCACTCATGATCTTCTTCCTCCTCCATGTAGACAGGCGGATTCACAATGTTCAAATTATAGTTATCTTTATCAAATTCACATTTTTTGAGCAACATCTGTGGAATTTTCTTAATCGTAATATTTTTGCAGTTTTTTGCAATTCCCTTGTCATAGGAACAACAAGCAATAACCAGATATTCATTATTCTTCATTGTTGAAACAATCGAATGAAAATATTCCCGGCTTAAATGTTTGGTCGTCACAAAAAGATAAGAATTTTCGCATCCGACTGACTGCTTCCAAAAAACTTCCTTGGATGGTTGATAGGTAAAGCCTTCATGCAGCGCTACAGCAGCGGCCA
>DCDU01000155.1:0-654 GCA_002316585.1 Firmicutes bacterium UBA1047
TGCTATTGCAGCAAACTCACCTGCTTTTAAAATGTAATACTTAATTATACCCTTAAATCCATTTATATATTAAATCCGCCTATATATCGGTTACCATTTTGCGACATATCTTTCATGATAAGAACTCATGTTACCCTTGAGATACTTAACTTGATTCGCAATTAGCGTATTCCACTTTGATTGTGTGCCAATTATTATTTTTCTTTCCTGTTCAGCAAGCTTCATAAACTCTGAAACCAGTTCTTCTCCACGTGCTATTATATTATCTGCTTGCAGTTGCAATTTTGCTAATTCAGCCCTTTGCTCCTTCGTCAATGTCGGTTCTGGGGTTATCTCTGGCCATATTTCAAGCATCTGTTGAAATAGGTCTTTGTCTTCACGTGCTATAGGAAGCAAATAATAGTCTCGTAGCATTCTTGTTGCAATTTCCGCCCAATCTTTCGCACTCGACTTCCCATCCCAAGGATGTTCAGAAGCATATTGCTTGAAGTGCGGTGTAAAAGTCTTTTCAGTCAGGTAGTTCAGATTTTGAAGCATTTCCTTAACATTCCATCGTGGCATGGGTAGGGGTTTCTTAAAACGTTCAACACGTTTTTTGTTTTCTTCGATAGCTTCATCAATTTCACTTTCAGCAACTCTGAACACAATATGTGC
>DCDU01000155.1:895-13053 GCA_002316585.1 Firmicutes bacterium UBA1047
TTATAAATTTCTTTAATATTTCTATCATCTCCGGAGCGACTGCTCTCTTGTCTATTGTAACAGCTCCAAATGTACCATACTTGGAAAATCTTTTTATTTGCAGCTTGGCGGCATTCTTATAAAGCCGCAGTTGTATCCTGCTTGATTCAAATTCTTCTGGTTCCTCACGCTTCCAAAATTCATTCATAATTTTATTTCCTTCCTTGTCTTGTTTTTATTTATACATATTTTGTATATTTATAATCTGGTTATCTTTAATTGTGTATTAATAATATTATTGCTTAATTTTTAATGCTTACATAAGAGGGGTTTATTATAGCTCTAATATACTGATGATTATTTATTCCTATTATGTATAATTATTATGAATTCTTAAACTTCAACTCGTTTCGTCAAATATTGATGATTTAATGATAAACTTATAGCCTTTATCATCAGTAAATTTTATCTTTGAAATTTTTTCTGCTTCTTCTTCAATATTCAATCCGCTGCCCTCTTGACCGTTTAAAATCATTTTAAAGATAAATTCAGACCATTGTCTATCACTCATTGCCTTGTTTTCAACTTCCATATTCTCTCACCTGCCTTTAATTTTGAATTTATTGATACCTGCCTATATGGCAACCAAAAACCAAAATTTTATATCAATGCGTTTATTCAAATAATTCATGGAAAATTCTTATTAAATATTTCTTACTTTTAAGTCTCATGCCTATGGCATAATATATAAAGGTTATGTATTATTGCAGTATTCAGACATTTATAAATAATTTTTCATTATAGAAGCCATGTGCCTTGATATTATTACGTTTGATTGATTTTAAATGAGTTTTTGATTGCAGTATTCTTACATTATTCCATTTTCATAAAAAGACCATTTTCATTGCTTGGATACCGTATCTTTACAGTAATGAATATTGTATTTTTGCGGCAAGTTTTTAATTTAGACCTTTTGCATAGATAATCTCCTAAACTCATTTTTTACTTCAAAGTTTTCTGTTCCGTACAATTTCCACATATCAGAAAAGCCATAAATATTACATGTCTTTGTAGCATATCCATTGCGAACAACCTTGATAAAACCATGTTCAATCAAATTATCTATGCTCTTATAAAATGTGCGTTGATTCATGAATTTTTCATATTCGCTTTTTGGCATTGATATGTCGTCAAAATTGCTCTTTTCAATATATCCTTTTATCACCTTTCGTTGATGTTTTCTAAGCATATGCAGATACAAATCTCTATCATGAGCATTTAATTCCTGCCATGCCTCGCTGTCGAACATATCGTGAAAAAGCTGCATAAAATTTGAATTGCCTTTTGTCTGCCAGTTTTCATAAATTTTTTTCACTCTTTTTCCCATAAAATCACAACCTTTTAACCTTCCGCAAATTAGTCATACTTAAATAAAGATGTTCGTAAAAACTTACTAAGTTCTTTACTGGGGAATTCATAACTTCGTGAATATATTTCACCGTCAACAATATCCTGCTTTATATACGGATGTCCAGCCTTCTCCATCCTTCGCATGACTGCCGCCTTGCTGGTATATATTTTTAGTTTACGTTCAAAATAGTCCAACAAAATCAAAGTTTCTGATTCTTCTGGTAATGCTACTTGTCTTAAAACCTTTTTCATTATCTCTCACCTCTCAAAATCAATTTTACGTTGCTCTCACGCCCGTATGAAGAAGATAGAACAATCAAATTGCCTTTATTGATACAAAGTATCGAACATAGTATAATTTTTCTTTACTTCCGCAATAGGCGGGTAATTTTTATAATTCCTTACCTTCAATAGTCGCTTCATCAAGCCATTGTTCAAATAGCTTACGATTTAATTTTGTATAAGCTCCGACCTTGACCGCAGGAATTGAATTATCAGAATTTACCAACTCATATAATTTCGTCCTGCCAATTCCATAAACTGCTGCAGCCGCCGGTATGCTAATTAAATACTGTTGATTTTTCATGCTATTTCACCTCCTTAATTTTTAAAAAATATTGATTCTTTTTCCTGTGGACTGTTAATATTAAGAATTTTACATAGGGTTGTAATTTCGCTTGCTTTGAATTCAGTGTCATTATTAATTTTCTTCTGCAAACCAAAGTATGTTAATCCTAAAGACTTTGCTATAAATTTGTATTTTAGTCCTGACAAATCAATAACTTTCCTAAGCTTATTTGAATCAGTCAAATCTTCACCTCCTAACACATGTGATTTTTGTTCTGCATTAAGCATAGCATTATTTGCTCACAATTTCAATTTAAATCTAATTATTTTTAAAATATAATTGCAATTATTTCGTAAAACATAATATATTTTTTCTTTTAGTACCGTTTTTGTGTAAATTAATTCATATAGTTACGAAATGTGTATTTGAGGTAATAAATTTACTATTTTAAATAGTGATTTTAAATCAATATTTTAGTTGATTTTTAAGATAATGTTTGTTACACTTTTATTAGGAGGTAATTCTATGGAGGTAATACTATGGAAGTAATAGGCGAAAACATCAAAAAAAGAAGAAAAGAGCTCCGGCTCACTCAAGAAGAATTAGCTAAAAAGTTAGGATACAAGTCAAGAACAACAATTGCCAAAATTGAATCAGGCGAAAATGAACTTAATCATACAAAGCTTGCAGCCTTTGCTGAAGCTTTAGAAACAACACCGCTGAATTTAATGGAATGGAATTTTAATGCAAAAAGACATTTGCAACAAATAAGAGAAAATCGAGATACAGTAATTATACAAAACTTGCTTGGTTTTATGGGATGCAAAATCGAAATGATGTTGTCTGAGGAAGAACACAAAATTATTGGATATAAAGTTGAACACAAAGAAAACTCATTTAATATAACAGTAGAGGAATTTTATAAACTTATTAATAGTATTAAGTCATATATTAAATTTACAATTTATGAACTTATAGAAAAACAAAGTGAAGCAATGCGTAATAAATGAGGAATGTTCTATATATGGAGCTAATTATAAGATATATATATAAGATATATAGCTAAGGAGGGATAAAAGTGGCAAAAAAACCAAAAACAAATCATAATGTAGGCGGATATTCATATTATAAAACTACTTTAACAATAGGCAAAGATTCAAACGGAAAAGCAATTAGAAAATATTTTTATGGTACTTCTAAAACAGACGCAGAAAAACAGAAAAGACAATATATTAAGGATATGGAAGCAGGATTGAAGCCTAAACTTGCAACTCAATCACTAAGTCAAGCAATGAAACAATGGCTCTGGGAAACTGAAAAAAATGCAGGGAATAAAAGCTCTACATTTGAACGATATGAAGGCATTTTTCGAAATTTTATAGAAAATTCAAACATTGGAATAATTCAAATATCAGAAATTGAAAATGCAGCTATTCAGAAATATTACAATGAATTGAAAATAGAAGGTAAAACAATTTCACAAATTAAAAACCTTCATAAATTATTAAATAAATTTTTTGGTTATGCTGAAATTTCTGGATATGTTATCAAAAACCCTTGTAAAGGTTTAAAGATTGCAAAAGATGATGAAGAAGAACTTGAAACAGATGAGGATAAAATAATTGAAACATTCACCAAAGAAGAAACAAAGCAAATTATCAATAACTTAAACTTTGATGATAAAATGAGATATATTGTTTTGTTTGCTTTATTTTCTGGAGCTCGTCAAGGCGAACTTCTGGCACTTAAAAAAGAGGATATTCAAGGCGATATTATGACCATAAATAAAACTCTTAGAAATGTAAAAGTATTTGATGACAAAGAAATTAAAAAATCCCATTATGAAGCAAGAATTACAAAACCTAAAACCAAAACATCAAATCGTGAAATACCTATACCCGACATATTAAAAATTGAACTTAAAAGATTATATAAACTTAATGCAGAGGAAAAATTAAGACTTGGTGAAGCATATATTGATAATGACTTATTATTCCCATCACCGACAGGAAATTACTTTGATGCAAGCAATTTAAGGAAATCATGGAGGAAAATATTAAATAATGCAAATGTACCCTATAAAAAATTTCATGCATTAAGGCATACTTACGCTACAAGGCTATTTGAAAGCGGAGCTAATATATTGACCGTTGCCCGACTTCTTGGACATTCTTCTATTGAAACAACTCAAATATATTCTCATGTTTCACAAAACGTAAAAAGAGAAGAAATTCAATGCTTAAATGATATGCTAAAATAATTAAAATATCAAAAGGGGTAAAAAAGAGGTAAATATCAAAATTCACCTCTTTTCTATTCCTTGAAACTATTACAATCAGTGAGCCATGAGGGATTCGAACCCCCGACGCGCAGATTCGAAGTCTGCCACTCTATCCCCTGAGCTAATGGCCCGCGACTAATAAATTATAGTACAATTGGCTGCAATTTTCAATAGAAGAATATAAATTTTTATTTTAAATAATTTTTAATAATTAGTAAAATTTATTGATTTGTCAGTTTATTTATCTTACAATTGCATTAAAGGAGCTGATTATTATGTTTAAAATTAAAATAGATACTGAAACTCAAAACTATATTTTACAAAACGGAGGAATTGTTACAATTGATAGTTTTAGAACCGGTCGATGCTGAATGTCTGTGGCTATGCCGGCTGTACGGTTCGGTGAACCTGAATCAATATCCAATTTTGATTTATATGAAACAGAAAAAATTTCAATTTATATATCTAAGATTTTAGAATCTGATAAAGATACAATACATATAAAATTCAGCAGTTTTTTTAAAATCTTCAAAAGACTTGATGCATATGGATTTAAAATATTATAAAAGCCTTGCAATAATTATTTTGCAGGGCTTTTATATGCTTTATATTATATGTCAATATCCAACAAATATGAGCTTAAGCTTTTGCCGTGTTTATCCAATGCTAAGGATCTTGTTACTCCCCCGCCTAATGCATCGTACATTACAAAATTAAGTGCTCCTAATTGCGGCAGCTCATATCTTTTAACTTCACCTTTGACGATATCTTTAAACCATTCTTTAACTACTTCCGGTGTTACTTTTTCTTTTATTAACTCATAATTTTTAATATCGTATGCTATAAGAGATACATTTGAAATATTCCCTTTATCTCCTGTTCTTGAATGAGCTATTTCCCATAATTTCATTATAGTACCTCCTTATATATTACTTTGGCTTCCACATCCTTGCGGTTAATTAATATTGAAGCTACCGATACTATTTCACTTACAGACTTTGTAGCTCCCCCGCCGCCTGCAGGACCATTTGTATACAATGTTTCAACTTCATTTCCAATTTGCTCTGCATCATGTTTTGTTTTTGTTCTTGCTGCTACTCTTAATCTAACTTCTTCAGGTGTATTGTAGTTCCTGTCACTATTTTTATAAATAGCATTAATACCTATAAAATCAACTTTTAATTCATCAAATTTTACATTTGTTAATGCAAGTCTTTTTTCAACTATTTCAGCTGCTAATTTAGCTCTTTCCAAGCATCCCGGACCGGCATAGCTGATTTCTCCTTCGCCTATATAGCAATCCTTATAGCCTAAGCTTACTTTTAATGTATCAGTCTTTTCTCTTCCTGAAGCACCTTTAACTTCTACTACATCTTTACCCATTTGTGTGAATGTAACATTTGAAAAGTCTGCAATACAATCCGGTGTCAAATATGCGGAAGGATCATGAATTTCATATATCATCTGTTCAGTTAATGTATCCTTATTTACAACTCCTCCGGAGCCTTCAACCTTAGTTATTATAAATTCACCGTTTTCGCTTACTTCAGCTATTGGGAAACCAAGCTCCCACAATTTATCCACATCTTTTTTGCCCGGTTCCGCATAATAACCGCCTGTTGCCTGTCCTCCGCATTCTAATAAATGTCCTATTAAAGTTCCTTTGCCTAATAAATCATAATTATTTAAATCCCATCCGAATTCATAAACCAATGGTGCTAAAAATAGTGCAGGGTCGGAAACTCTCCCTGTAATTACTATATCCGCTCCATTTTTTAAAGCTTCTACTATTCCGTCAATACCCATGTATACATTGGCGGATATGATACCGTCTAATTCTGCAAGTGGCCTTCCTGTTTCCCAAACTGCAGCATCTTTGTACCTATCTAATTTACTTAGCACATCATCACCATATACGGCAGCTACCTTTAATCCTTTTATACCTTTTTCTTCTGCCATTTTGCATACTACATCAACAGCACTTTGAGGATTAGCCGCTCCCATATTTGTAATTACTTTTACCTTGTGTTTGTGGGCTAAAGGAAGAACTTTATCCATTCTGTGCTCCAATAAACCGTTATAACCTTTATTGGGATTTACCAATTTTGCTTTTTGTGCTATGGCAATTGTTCTTTCAGCCAAACATTCAAAGCTAATATAATTTAAATTACCTTTTTCCATTAATTCTAATGCAGGTTCCAGCCTGTCGCCGGCATAGCCCGCACCGGTTCCTATTCTAATTTTTTTCATTTAAACTGCCTCCTTTAAAATGTGATTACTCCTATTGCTATGGCTACTATTAACATTACTATAGTAACGGCAAATGCATAGGGAATAGTTTTTTTCTGATGGTCTCCCAAATCAACCCCCGCTAAACCAATTAATAAAAATGTTGATGCTGTTAATGGGCTTACAGGGAACCCTGTAGTCATTTGTCCTAATATCGCCGCTCTTCCAACCATCATCGGGTCTACTCCAAATTGAGCTGCCGTGCTTGTTAATACAGGCATAACCCCGAAGTAGAATGAATCAGGGTCAAACAATAAACTCATAGGCATTGCCAATACACCTGTAATTACAGGAAGGAATCTTCCCATAGATGTTGGTATCAAGCTTACGATTACTTCTGACATTGCAGTAATCATACCTGTATCCTTCATTATTCCCGTAAATGCTCCTGCAACAAATAAAACACTTGCCATCATTAATGCTTCTTTAGCATGTGCATCAACACGTGCTCTCTGCTCTTTTACACTTGGATAATTTATAACTATTGCTACACAGAATGCAAACATAAAAACTACCTGTGGCGGTAATAAATTAGAAATCATTATTCCTATAGCAGCAATAATTAACAATATATTAACCGCAAATAATTTTGGTCTTTGTAATTTTAATTTCTCAGGATCGACTTCTTGTTCTGAATTTCCTACATTAGCAAGCGCTATATTTCCAATTCTTGCTTTTTCCTTTTTTCCTATAAGACCTGCAATTACAAGTACAAATATCAACCCAACGGCAACCGGTACCAAGACAGGATTAAATAAATCTGTTACAGGAACATTTAAAGATGTTGCTGCCCTTAATGTAGGTCCTCCCCATGGAACTATATTCATGGTACCTGCCGCCAATGCAACTATGGTTGCTAATGAAGTCCTGCTCATTCCTACGGCATCATACAAAGGCAACACTGCCGGTATTGCAACTAAAAATGTTACAGCTCCTGAACCGTCAAGGTGAACTATCATAGCTAAAATTGCTGTTCCTATTGCAATTTTTACAGGATCATTTCCAACTGCTTTTATAATCTTTTTAATTATTGGATCAAATGTGCCTGCATCGCTTAGAATACCGAAAAATAATATGGCAAAAATAAACATAACTCCTGTAGGCGCTATGGTCTTTATACCATTAGTAATAAATCCGCCTACTTCAAATCCGAATCCTGCAACTAATGCCATTACAGTAGGTACTGCTATAAGTGCTACTGTTGGTGTTAATTTTTTTGTCATTACTGCAACAAGCAATAATACAACAGATAAAAATCCTAATGTTGCTAACATAAAAACCTCCTAATTTTAAATTATTATTTCGTCACTTATATAGTTAGCAATTTATATGCCAAGATTTTTTTATAAACTTATGTTGAAGTTTCAATGGTTATTATATATCTAACACTTGTAAAATATTTCAATTTCTAATATATTAGAAATTAATTTTCATTTGTCATATCTTTATCAAATCATAGTGTTTATTTTTTAACAAAATAAAAATTTCTAAAATTTTAGAAACTTTTATTTGTAATTCTAAGATTTTAGAAACTGTGCTGATTACCAACTCGGTGGTGTCATTGCCCATATTGATATACTTTCATTTTCGTCATAGCTTTCATAGACATGAGGAATAGAACTGTCAAAATATATACTGTCTCCCTCATTTAAAATATGCTATAGGATTGAGACATATATCCTTAACTTGGAATGAGAAAAACTTGCTTGCTTCCGGTATATATAATAAGCATGCAGGTATTACCGAAGCCGGAATAAAGGCTATTGAAAAAATAGAAGAGTTAGGCATAATCTTAGATGTATCACATTTAAATGATAAATCATTTTGGGATGTGGTTGATATAGCTTCGGGTCCAATAATAGCTTCTCATTCAAACGCAAGGTATCTGGCCAATGTGGATAGAAATCTTGATGACAGACAGCTTGTGGCAATAGCAGAAAGCGGCGGCATTGTAGGTATAAATGCATGCAGCGATTTTGTAAGCTGCGATCCGTTTAAATATACCATAAATGATTTGATAGCTCATATTGATTACTTAAAAAACCTCATAGGAATTAATCATATAGCATTTGGGTTTGATTTTTGTGATTATTTGCCTGCTTCATATGTAGGACAGACCGACATTAAAATTAATTCGCTTACAGTTCGTGGACTTTCATCTGAAGCAGATATAATAAATCTTATTGATAGTATGAAAAAACATGGATATTCACAAACGGAAATAGAATTAATCTCCTATGGTAATTTTATGAATTATTTAAAGAAGGTTCTTAAAAACTAATTAATTAAAATTAATTCCGATAAAAATCCCGTAGAATTTTTTGTGGGTATTTTTGGGACAGACTGAAGTTACAAAACATCAATCAAAGGTTCAGTCCGTCCCCGAAATTCCCAGAATTATTTTACTTTATTATATAAGGTAGCCAATGATATTCCAAGACTGTTTGCCGCCTTTCTTTTACCTTCAATATTGTCACCGAATAAATTAATCCTCTTTAAAATTTCCTGCTTTTCTACTTCCCGAATTTTATCGGCTAATTTATATGAAACATACTCTTTTTTATCAGCTTGTATTCTTACAGGTAAATGTTTAAGCTTTATTTCATTATCTTCCATCATATTTATTGCAAACTCAATGGAATTTCTTAACTCTCTTATGTTGCCGGGCCAGTTATAATTGTATAATGCAGACTCTGCTTCCTTACTTAAAATAATATCCTTTTTTAAACTGTTTTTATATGAATTTAAAAAAGTATATACTAATGGAAAAATATCATCTTTTCGTTCTCTTAAAGGAGGAATTATAAGGGGGAATACTGAAATCCTATAGTATAAATCATTTCTGAAGCTGCCATTGACAACCATTTCTTCAAGATTTTTATTTGTTGCGGTTATTACTCTCACATCTATGGCTGTTTCTTTAACGCTTCCTATTTTTCTTATTGTACCTTCTTGGAGGGTTCTCAATAACTTTGCTTGTACTTCAAAATCCATCTCAGATATTTCATCCAAAAATATGGTGCCTTTATTGGCAGCTTCAAATAATCCCATTTTGCCTTCTTTTTTTGCTCCTGTAAAGGAACCTTCTTCATAACCAAAAAGTTCACTGTCCAATAAGCTTCCTTGAAACGAAGCACAGTTTACAGCTATAAACGGACCATCTGACCTGTATGATTCATTGTGTATTGCATTTGCATACAATTCCTTACCGGTTCCGCTTTCGCCGAATATTAATACCGTTATATCTTTATAAGCTATCTTTTTAATAGTATTTTTTAATTCTATAGAGCTAATATCTTCAGATATAATATCATTAAGAGTATATTTAGCTTTTTGAATAGCGCTAATTCTGTTTTCAAGGGATTTTACTTTTGATTTGTATTTATCTATATCCTGATATAACTTATAAATATCATCTATTGTACTGACAACAGATATGGCCCCGATTAATCCCGCATCATCAAATATGGGAGACATATTTACCGAATATTGAATCCCTAATTCTTCCCTTAAGACACCAACAATCGGTTTTTTTGTGGTTAAAACGTTTTGCAGCCTTGCGCCGGGTCTTATATCCCTTAATCTATTACCGACTATTTTATCATACGTTACTTTTGTGATTCTTGTATATGCAGGATTTACATATTTAACAATTTCATTTGTGTCAATAATTAAAATTCCATCATACAGATTATCAAAAATTGTTTTAATCCAATTATCAATTCTCATGTTTACCTCTTTTGTAAATCAAGTTACTTTATTTTATCATTAGTATAAAATTAATACAATAAAAAACCCGCAAAAGCGGGTTAAATTATCGTCCCTCATACATGTGTATAAGGTTTCTCTCAGGTCCTCTGGCAAATACATCAGTTCTGTTTGGTCCCCAGGAAACGGCCGCGGGCTCAGAATTAATAGTTCCTCCAAGGTTCTCCCAGTCTCCCCAGCGTGAACCGTTCCAACTTCTTTTATAAAGAATATCATTGGTTCCTTTTACAAATACGTCAAGGTTATTTGGTCCCTTTGAAGAAACTGCCGGTCCCGATGTAAGTACCCCGCCTAAGCTTTCCCATCCGTTCCAGGCTCTGCCGTCCCACCATTTATGAATTAAATCATTGTTCTGACCTCTTGCAAATACATCTATGCGATTTGGTCCCCAAGACACTGCTGCAGGTCCCGATGTAAGATTTCCGCCAAGGCTCTCCCAGTCACTCCATCTTTGTCCGTCCCACCATTTATGCCACAATCCGTTATCTGTTCCCCTTACAAAAACATCAAGCCTGTTAGGCTGCCACGAAGACACTCCCGGTGACGAAGTCAATACTCCTCCCAAACTTTCCCAGTTGCTCCATCTTTGTCCGTCCCACCAGATGTGCCATAATGCATTATCTGTTCCCCTTGCAAAGACGTCAATTCTGTTTGGCCCCCAAGATACTGCTGCAGGTGCGGATGTTAATTCACCCCCAAGACTTTCCCAGCCGCTCCAAGCTCTGCCATCCCACCATATATGATAGAGACTGTTGTCGGTCCCTCCCGCAAACACATCCAAGCGATTAGGCTGCCAGGAAGCTGCAGCCGGAGCCGTCGTTAACACTCCTCCCAAACTTTCCCAACGAGACCATCCCTGACCGGGTCCCGGCTGCGGCGGTCTTGGAGCAGTTCCGATAATACCTGATACAATTTCAAAAATACGTAATAAAATTCTGTCTAACTCGCTCCTTTGAATGTTAAATCTGCTTACCATTAAATCAATCCACGAAACTTGATTTCTGAATCGGTTATATAACTGTGCCGGCTCTAAACTTCCTTCCTGATCTAATGTAAAATTAATTATAAAACTGATCAGTAAATCTGTAAGATATCTGTTTACTCCTACACGTTCTAAATCCCGATATATATCATCGTGCTGGGAACGTATATTCTGCATAATTTCCTGAGTTCTTCTCTGCTGCGCAAAAATATATTCAGGATTATATGGTTGAAAACCTTCATATGAATATCTGTTCATTTAACCCTCCTATAATTATTCTCACTCTATTTTATTGAGTAAGGCGAGATTTGTTCCCGATATAGGAAAATTCTTCCCAATAAAAAACAAGGACTGAATTTATGTCCTTGTTTTACATTACTGATATCTATAGTCCGGTACTATCTACTGCTCAGTATGATATTATGAAGTTATTTATGAACATGCAATATATGATTATTATCTTTTATTATATCTTCATAAATACTCTTTACAATATAATTATCTTCCGAGGTCTTTATTTGATTTATCTTGTCAATATTATACAATCCCAATGCTCTTAATGCCCTTGTTTCTTTAGTGATAATTCGTGGTACAGGCTGACCGCCTCCTGCAATGCATCCGCCTTTACACGCCATTACTTCCACTAAATCGTAATATCTTTCGCCATTTTTTATTTGTCTTACCAATGAATCCGCATCCTTCAATCCATGGACAACCGCTATATTAATAATCTTGCCATCCACTTCAACAGTTGCTTCCTTAACTGATTCCAAACCTCTGACACTGTTAAATATTACTTCGCAATCTTCCTTGCCAAATTTATCTTTTAATAATCTTCTAAGAACTGCTTCCGTTACTCCTCCGGTAGTTCCGAATATTAT
>DCDU01000103.1:0-5601 GCA_002316585.1 Firmicutes bacterium UBA1047
TATACATTGGCTCAACAATTATCAACCGAAGATCACGATATAACATTAGTAGACAATGATGCCGACGTATTAGCTCATGCGGATGAAACGCTTGATGTTATGTGTATCAAGGGTAACGGAGCAAGCGTAGAAATATTAAAAAGTGCAAACGTAGGCGAATCAGATGTTTTGTTAGCGGTTACCGATAGTGATGAATTAAATATGATTTGCTGCGTAATCGGAAAGAAATTAGGAGCAAAGCATACAGTTGCCAGAGTAAGAAACACAGATTATTCCAATGAATATAAAATGCTGATAGAAGAACTTGAGTTAGATTTGGTAATTAATCCGGAAATGGATGCTGCCGCTGAAATAGCAAAAATGATTCAGTTTCCTTCTGCAACCAATGTAGAAACTTTTGCTAATAACCTTATTGAAATGGTTGAATTCAGAGTACTGAAAACAGACCCCGTAGCAAATATAAAGCTGATGGATTTAAATAAGCACTTGCCTTCAAAAGTATTATTTTGTGCGGTAAGAAGAGATAACGAAGTCTTTATACCAAAGGGAAGCTTTATATTTAATCCGGATGATCTGATTTACGTAATCGGTGAAAGAAGCGGTATTACAAGATTTTTTAAGTATTTGGGAAGAAGCTCGCATAAAGCAAAAAACGTAACCATCATAGGAGGAAGCAGAACATCGATATATTTAACATGGCTTCTTGAAGAAATGGACCTGCATGTAAAAATAATTGAGATTAACAAGGAAAGATGCTTATTGTTAAATGACTTGCTTGCAGAAACATTGATTATCCACGGAGACGGTACCGACCAAGAAATTCTGGACAATGAAAATATTGAATCGGCTGATGCTATTGTAGCATTGACCGACAGAGACGAAGAAAATTTAATAAGCTCCTTATATGCACATCAGTGCGGTGTTCAAAAGGTAATCCTCAAAATAAACAGGCATAATTATTTCCCAATAGTAAAAAAGTTGGGACTGGATTGCATTATAAGCCCTAAATTTATCACTGCCAACAATATTTTAAGATTTGTCCGTGCCTTGGATAATTCACAGGGAATTGCCGTTGAGAAATTGTACAGGATACTTGAAGATAAGGCTGAAGTTGCGGAATTTACAGCGAAAAATTCTCCTGACCTGACAGATATTAAATTACAGAATTTAAATTTAAAAAAAGCCGTTTTAATAGCTGCAATTGTACGCAACAAAAAAATTATCATACCTAACGGAAATGATGTTATAAAGGAACGCGACAAAGTAATAGTAGTAACAAAGGCCGGATTTATTACTGACCTTAATGAAATATTGGCATAAGATATTCAATATGCTTTTTCAAAAAGGTTCATAATCCAACGGAGGCAAATGATGAATGTAAAAATAGTACTTAAGGTACTTGGGATAGTGTTGTTTTGGGAAGCAGTATTAATGGTTCCGTCTTTATTAATATCTGTGTTGGACAATTCATCTGAGACCAAGGCTTTTATTATAGCGATAACAATAACCGTATTAACCGGATTCATTTTAACAAGATTTAAAACCAACAGAACAGAAATGCGAAAAAGAGAAGGGTTTGCAGCAGTTGCTCTGAGTTGGCTGGCAATGTCCTTGCTTGGAGCTCTGCCGTTTTACTTAAGCGGCTCCATACCCTCGTATATTGATGCGCTGTTTGAAACAGTTTCCGGTTTTACTACAACAGGCTCAAGCATTGTCCGCAATATAGAAATAATGCCCAGGGGACTTTTGTTTTGGAGAAGTTTCACTCACTGGATAGGCGGTATGGGCGTTTTAGTATTTACAATGGCTTTTCTCCCATCAATCGTAGGACGACCTGTATTTTTAATGCGTGCGGAAAGCCCCGGACCCTCTCCGGGAAAATTAGTGCCTAAAATAGGAGAATCATCTAAAATTTTATATATAATTTATGCAGTTATGACTGCCATTCTTATTATACTTTTGGTAATTGCGGGAATGCCGGTGTTCAATTCGTTTATTTATGCTTTCGGAACAGCAGGGACGGGAGGCTTTGCCATGGATGCTTTAAGTGTGGGAGCATACAATAATCCCTGGATTGAATGGATAATTACAATCGGTATGTTTTTGTTCGGTGTAAATTTCACACTTTATTTTTTTATTATAAAAGGAGACTGGAAAAATATTTTTAAAAATGAAGAATTCCGCCTATATGTCTTTTACGTGCTTTTAGCAATATTTGCTGTTGTAATTAATTCAATGCTTAAATTCAACAATAATTTTGGGGAAGCTTTAAGACATACCGCATTTACGGTTTCCTCCTTGGTTACAACTACAGGTTATGCTACCACGGATTATAATTTATGGCCTATGTTCTCAAAATCAGTTCTTTTAACTCTGATGTTTTTCGGAGCCTGTGCAGGCTCCACCGGAGGCGGTATTAAATCAATAAGAGTATTGGTGCTTTTTAAATCCTTTTTCTATGAAATAAAGCATACAATCCATCCAAAATCCGTGCAGAAAATTAAAGTTGACGGTAAGTCAATAGATGAGGACACTTTAAAAAGCATTATGATTTTCTTTTTCGCATATATTGTCATAATTATTTTTTCGGTAATCATTGTAGCATTGGATAATTTCGATTTTATGACATCATTTTCTGCCGTTATAGCAACCATAAGCAACATAGGTCCGGGTTTTGAAGTTGTTGGTCCAATGGGCAGTTTTGCAGACTTTTCGGTTTTAAGTAAAATTACGTTAATATCAAATATGATATTGGGAAGACTGGAAATAATACCTGTAATTATACTGTTTTCACCGGAAATCTGGAAAAAGAACTGACTAATTGTGGACTTTCATGTTTTAGCATGTCCCCATACTTATTTGGGGACATTTCTTTTGCCCTCAAGTCTATAAAGTACGGTAAAATTCCTCTTGCACTCAAGGATTTTCCCTACCCTTCCTTTTTTTGTAATATAAATATTTACCTGTCATAAATTTAATTGTAAGACAAATTATGGGAGGTATTATGGATAACATTTTTAAAAAAGTCAATTTAATATTTGCTGTTGCAATAATAATCATAATATTAACGACTATTTTTATTAACATAAGCAGGACTGCAGAAACCATTGATGCCACAGGCAAGGAGCAAGCTGAAAAAATTAAAATTTTAATAGACCCCGGCCATGGGGGAATTGACCAAGGCGCCAGCGGTGACATGAAAATAGGAGAAGCTCCAATTAATTTAGCTATATCAAAAAAACTTATGAGTTTTTTGGAAGGCAGCGGCTTTCTAGTTGAAATGACCAGATATGATGACAACGGATTGTATTCAGAGCTTTCAGACACAATAAGGGCTAAAAAAAGTGAAGATTTAAAAAACAGAGTTGAACTGATAAATAACTCCGACGCTGACTTAACGGTATCAATACACCTGAATTCTTTTCCTGAAAAGCAATACTACGGAGCACATGTATTTTATCAAAAAAGCAATGAATTAACGACAAAAATAGCTGCAGATATCATACAGGACAGCATGAAGAATATACTTGATAAAAACAACAAACGGGTACCTCAAATTAAAAGAAACATAAGGATAATGGATGATACGACAGTACCTGTTGTTTTAATCGAATGCGGATTCTTATCAAATAATGCGGAAGAAAAAAAATTAATATCCGATGATTATCAAGAAAAGGCGGCATGGGCTATTTATTCCGGTATACTTAGATATTTTAACGAACTTTAATTAATTTTAGTTTCAAAACTTACGTTTTTTTGATTTTGACAAAAAAACGTATTTTTTTTAAAATAATGTTAAAATTTTATATAATTTGCTAATTAAATGTTGAAATTTTAATAATATTGTATTATAATAAATTAACAATACTTGGAGGATAAATATGAATTTCGAAGAAATAGAGTATTTTTTAAATAGTATTAAGTCTGTAATTTCATCTAAAGTTATAACCGACTCAAACAATGAAATTTGCGAAATACATGCATTAGCAGACAACAGCAGACATTCCAAGCAAATTGCCAGAGATATACGAACAACGCTGCTTTCTAAGTTCCATGTTGATGTTGATTATAAAATAATCAGCGTAGCGCAAATCGACAAAAATATATCCTTCAACTCTGATTTCAGGTTTATATATGAAGGTTATACAAATGAAACAACTTCCGACAGAATTAAAATAAAAACTAAGTTCTCTTGGGATAATAAAGAGTTTTTTGGAGAAGCAGAAGGTATTAAATCGGAGAAGCAATCCTTGGTGGTTGCTGCAAAATCAACATTGGATGCAGTCAGACAAGCCATTGATTTTGATTGTTTTATAGTCGAGGATATCCAACATGCCAAAATTTCCGGGGAAGATGCGATACTAGCGGCAATTACTCAAATAAATTGTGGAAGCGAAAATATTTTGATTGGAGCAGCATTTGTAAAAAGCAATAAAATTGATGCCGTAATAAAGGCAACATTACATGCAATTAACAGAAAAATCTGTTTATTGATAAAAGATTGATAGGGCTGACTAAAAAAAATTAAATTAGTGTAGCGAAACCTTCCTGTTCTATTAGCGAACCGAGCAGAGAAATCTGGGGAGGGGTTCAAATGAAAAAAATAATGCCTATAATAGCATCTTTAGTAGCTTTAATATTAGCTGCAGCGGCAAACTATAGCTGGGTTTAATCAAAAAAATGAAGTCAGCCCTTCATATAAAAGGAATATACTATGATAAAGAGAAAAGACATTAAAAACACGGTTCAACTATATGCATATATATCCGCTTTAACAATAGCTGCAGTTTTGCTTATGGTTTATTTAGTCAATGAATATACCATAAGCGATTACACTTTGCTGATTGTATTTTCAATACTATCGGCTATAGCGGAAACTTTTTTAATCCTATTGCCAAAAGTTGGAGGAGTATCTGTAAGTTTCGCCTTAACTTTTTCTGCCATTTTGCTCACTAATCCGTTAACGGCAGCAATTATTACGGCTTCAGGAATTATTTTTCGTTGTCCTTATATAGATGGAAAAGGCAGAGTTCACATATTTAACAATCCCATTTACAAAACAGTTTTTAATATAAGCCAATACATAATTAATGCAGGTGTAGCAGGATTAATATATGAATATATCAATAATTTATATAATTTCGGATTTAAAGTTTTTAATCCTATTGCCGGTTCCGTTTGCTTAATTATTTATCTGCTTTTAAATTCATTTTTCATGGCTGTTTTAATGTCAATCCTTTTAAAAGAAAAACTGTCTTTTATCTGGAAGAACTACCTTTTAGGATTTTTCAACATTGCTTTGGTAAGCCTTTTAGGTATTGTAATTGCTTTTTCCTACGACAGCTACGGCTCAGGCGGAATATTGCTGTTCTTTATTCCACTTATGTTTGCGAGATATACATTCAAGCTTTATTTGGACATGAGAAAGAATTACTTTGAAACATTAAACGTTCTCGTACGTGCCATCGAAGCAAGCGACCCATATACAAGCGGCCACTCAATGAGGGTCAGCGCCTACGCCGAAGCAATAGCAAAACAAATCGGTCTTCCCCAAAATAAAATCGACTTAATAAAAAGTGCCGCACTTTTGCACGATATAGG
>DCDU01000103.1:5883-7563 GCA_002316585.1 Firmicutes bacterium UBA1047
CATGAAAGAAATGACGGCAAGGGCTACCCCGACGGATTAAGTTATGACAATATACCATTGGAAACATCAATACTGACTATCGCAGATTCATTTGACGCCATGACAACAAACAGGCCATACAGAAGCTCGTTAAGCCTTGAAACCGCGCTTAAGGAAATTAAAGACAATGAAGGAACGCAATTCAATCCCGACATTGTGGATGACGCAATAATTGCATTACAAAAAGCATTTTTTTCATTACCGGAACAGAAGGTATAATATGTTTTATGAAATAATAATTTTTTCCTTAATATCAATAATAACAGCAACAATAGTTTTATTAATTAAAAAAAGAAACTTCGATTTTCACGGATACAAATTTAAAGTCAAAGGCTATAAAATAATTATATTAGCAGCAGTCATTAAAATTGCTGCTGAATTTTTATTTAAGAAATATACAAGTATAAGCTTACTAAGAATTTTGTCCCTTAACTGGATTATTTATATCGCACTTCTTTATGTTTCATTGCTAAATATTAAAAAATCATATATGATGCTGATTTTCTTGGGAACATTGTTTAATTTTTTGGCAATAGCGGCAAATGGTTTTAAAATGCCTGTTTATGTGTCTGAATTATTGTCAGATGTTGAAGCAAAAAAAATGTTTCTGCTTTCCGGAAAGGATTTGGTTCATTCTCTCCTTACCGAAGAAACTAAACTGAAATTTCTTTGTGATATAATAACATTGCATCCCCCTTATCCGTTTCCAAAGACTATAAGTGCAGGCGATGTGTTTTTGCTGTCGGGGATTTTTGCATTTTGGCAGGATTTATTTTATGAAGGCTCAATAAAACATTAGCCTGCATGCGATTAATGAAGCAATTATTGTTGCTATATGTGAAAGTAGCCCCACCTTAATTGTATATCTGTAATTAGAAATACCTACAGAGCCAAAATAAACCGCCGTAGTATAGAAGATTGTTTCGGATGAGCCCATTATTACCGAGGCACTTCGCCCAATATAAGAATCAGCTCCGTAATTATCTAAAATTGTTTGAAATACCCCCAAGGCTCCCCCTCCCGACAAGGGCTTTACTATGGATAATGATAATAATTCCGTCGGAAATCCAACTGCTGAAGTAATCGGTTCAAGAAAATTTACAATAAATGCTTCTGCTCCGGACTGTATAAATAAATTAATTGCAAATATTATTGCTAAAATATACGGAAATATTTTGAGTGCTGACTTTGCACCATCTATTGCACCCTCAACAAATGCCGAATATATATCAACTCCCTTTACTATTCCATAAAGTAATATTGCGGCTATTAATAGGGGTAAAGCTAAATCTGAAAAATTCATAATTCTTTCCTTTCAAAATACTTGGCGAATATAACTGCCGCAATAGTAGAAAATGCAGTTACAATCAGTGTAGGAACCATTATTTCGGAGGGGGAAAGGGAACCCGAATCAGCTCTTAATTTAATAACATTTAAGGGTATCAGCTGTATTGAAGAAACATTTATTATTAAAAACATGCACATGGCATTGGATGCCGTGTTTTTTCTTAAATTGCTTTTTTGCATTTCCTGCATTGCTTTAATGCCGAAAGCAGTGGCAGAGTTTCCTATTCCAAACAAATTGGCGGCTAATGTCATCAAAATTGCATTTACTGCTTTAACATCATTTTGAACATCCTT
>DCDU01000081.1 GCA_002316585.1 Firmicutes bacterium UBA1047
CATCCCGAACACGGAAGTTAAGCTCTTCAGCGCTGATGATACTTGGCGGGAGACTGCCCGGGAAAGTAGGACGTCGCCGGTTTATAGAAAAAAATGTACGGTTATTTATTTAACCGTACATTTTTTATTTTTAATGAAACAAGTTTTAATCACATTTCTATTTGATTGTATTATAGCGTTAGTTTTTATTTAACATGTATAAATATAATTATGCTTTATAAATATATAAATAAACTTGACAAACAATGGAAAAATTATTAAAATATATATAGGTGGTGATACTGTGAATAATTTATCTATTAATGTATATTCTGAAATAGGTAAGTTAAAAAAGGTTTTATTGCATAGACCGGGAAGAGAATTAGAAAATTTGATGCCGGAGTATCTTGACAGACTGCTTTTTGATGATATTCCGTATTTAGAAATTGCGCAGCAGGAGCATAGTGTCTTTGCAAACATTTTCATAGAAAACGGAATAGAAGTTGTTTATTTAGAAGATTTAGTTGCGGAGTCGCTGGTCAATGATGAAGTCAAATCAAAGTTTATTGATGAATATATTGAGGAAGCGGGCATTAAGGAAGATAGGGAAACGGGCATTTTGAAGGAGTATTTTTTGTCTTTTTCCAGCGACGGGGAAATGGTTTTCAAAATGATGGAAGGCATACGAAAGTCTGAAATTAAGGATTACAAGGGTCCGGGATTAGTGGACTTTTTGAGTAATCAATATCCTTTTATAATTGACCCCATGCCGAATTTGTACTTTACAAGAGACCCATTTGCCGCAGTGGGCAATGGTGTATCTATCCACAGAATGCTGACAGAAACAAGGAACAGAGAAACCCTATTTGGAAAGTATATTTTTAATTACAATCCGATATATAGGGGAACAAAATTATTTTATGATAGGACTGAGGACTATTCACTTGAAGGCGGAGATATTCTTGTTCTTAATCACGAAACTATAGCGGTGGGTATTTCGCAAAGGACTAATCCAAATGCAATTGAAAAGTTTGCTAATTTAGTATTGACAGAAGAAAGCTCTTTTAAAAAGGTATTGGCTATAGACATACCTAAGAATAGAGCTTTTATGCATTTAGATACAGTATTTACAATGGTTGATTATGATAAATTTACAATTCATCCTAATATTAAATCAGAAATAGCAGTTTATATTCTTAAAAAAACAGATGGAAAAATTAATATTACGGAAGAAAGAGGCTCCCTTGAGGATGTGTTGGAAAAGGAGTTAAATATTGATAAGGTTAAATTAATTAAATGCGGTGGGAACAGTGTTGTAGATGCCTCTAGAGAACAATGGAATGACGGATCCAATACTTTATGCATTTCACCGGGTGAAGTGATTGTTTATTCAAGAAATTACGTTACTAATAAAATACTGCAGGATGAAGGAATAAAAACGTATATAATGCCAAGCTCCGAGTTGTCAAGGGGCAGGGGCGGCCCCAGATGTATGAGCATGCCCTTGGTGAGGGAGAATTTATAAGCAAAAACTTATAAAAAAAACATTGTAATATGCTGAAAAGTTTGATAGTATATTAAACATACAAAAATATCAATAATTATTAATGGAGGACGTTTATGGCAGTAAATTTAAAGGGAAGAAGTTTTTTGACATTAATGGATTTCTCACCGGAAGAAATTAGATATTTACTAGATTTGGCAGAAAATCTTAAAGAAAAAAAACGATCAGGCGCTAGCAATTATTTATTGAGAGGGAAAAATATTGTTTTATTATTTGAAAAAACATCCACAAGAACAAGATGTGCTTTTGAAGTAGCTGCATTGGATGAAGGTGCACATGTAACCTATTTAGATTCCGGCAGCTCGCAGGTGGGTAAAAAAGAATCATTGGAGGATACAGCAAAGGTTCTTGGAAGATTTTATGACGGTATTGAATACAGGGGTTATGAGCAGAAGATAGTTGAGGATTTGGCTGAATTTTCCGGTGTCCCCGTATGGAATGGTTTAACCGACGTTGATCATCCGACTCAAATATTGGCAGATATGCTTACCATAGAAGAACATGTCGCAAAGCCGTTAAATAAGGTAAAGGTAGTATTTGCAGGAGACATAAGAAATAATATGTCATATGCGTGGATGTATGGTTGTGCTAAAATGGGAATGCATTATGTGGCATTTGGACCAAAGGAATTAGCAGACCAATTAGATGAGGAAACAATCAAGAAGGTTTATGAAATTGCTGCATACACAGGTGCAAAAATAGAAATATCAGATAACATCGATTGCGTAAAAGGTGCAGATGTGATATATACCGATATATGGGCTTCAATGGGAGAAGAGGCACAAATACCTGAAAGGGTGAAATTACTTACACCATACAGGGTGGACATGAACTTGTTAAAAGCAACAGAAAATGAAGACATAAAATTCATGCATTGCCTTCCTTCATTCCATGATTTTGAAACAAGAATGGCTAAGGAACAAATGGAATTGGATTATGATATAAGAGAAGTGACCGATGAAGTTTTCAAAAGCAGGTATTCAATTGTTTTTGATGAAGCAGAGAACAGGCTTCATACAATTAAAGCAGTTATAGTAGCTACAATAGGATAAAAAATAAAGCACCTAAAAAGGTGCTTTATGCTTGTGTGCCCGGTATGGGCGGCATCTTGACGGGAAAGTCCGTTATGGCGCTTGTGAGTATACACATTTATCTTACGTTTCTTGTTCCTGAATATTCCCCAAGCTGTAGCCGGATGCTTCTATATCACTTAATTCAAGCTTTTTATCAGGCTTGAACTTATTCATGTTTCTTACCGCATTAGTAAGCATCAGCTTGATTCTGTTAATTTGGTTAACTTCGCTCATTCCTGCATCATAGTCAATGGGAACAATATTAGACATAGGATATGCACTTTTAAGTTTTTTTATCATTCCCTTGCCCGTAATATGGTTTGGAAGGCATGCAAATGGCTGCAGACATAGAATATT
>DCDU01000139.1:0-3377 GCA_002316585.1 Firmicutes bacterium UBA1047
GCAGGCTGTAAATATTTTTTCGGCTATCCGATAACTCCATCAAGTGAAATCCCCGAATATATGTCAAGAGAATTGCCTGCAGCAGGCGGAGTATTTTTACAGGCAGAAAGTGAAATAGCTGCCATTAATATGGTATACGGTGCAGGTGGAGCAGGAGCAAGATGCATGACCGCTTCTTCAAGCCCCGGAATTTCCTTAAAACAAGAAGGTATAACATATATTGCGGGAGCTGAAATTCCTTGCGTTATTGTTAATATGATGAGAGGCGGCCCCGGACTTGGGAGTATTCAACCGGGACAGGCAGATTATTATCAATCAACAAGAGGCGGCGGAAACGGAGATTACAGAACACTTTGCTATGCGCCTGCAAGCATTCAGGAAATAGTTGATTATGTTATGTTAGCATTTGACAAGGCTGATTATTACAGAAACCCTGTGCTTATTTGCGCAGACGGTATGATTGGACAAATGATGGAAGCTGTTGAATTTAAAGAACCGGAATTTATAGATTTACCTCCTAAAGACTGGGCAACAACCGGAACAGGAGGAAAAAGAAAACCTGTTATTGTAAACTCATTGTTCCTTGAAGCAGAGGAGTGTCAGCTTCATAACAGAAACTTAGAAAATAAATATAAATTAATGGAAGAAAACGAAGTACGCTATGAAGCATTCGGCTTAGAAGATGCAGAGGTTGTTTGCGTTGCTTACGGCACTACATCAAGAATAGTGAAAACAGCAATGAAGATGGCTGAAGCTAAAGGAATAAAGGTTGGAATGATAAGACCAATCACATTGTGGCCATATCCATATGATATTTATAAACAAATCGGACCCAATGCAAAAGGAATACTTGGAATTGAAATGAGCCAAGGACAATTATTGGATGACATTAAAATCGGTATTGCCGGAAGACTGCCCGTATATTTCAACGGTACCCAAGGCGGCATGGTTCCTACACCGGCAAGCATATTGGCAGATATTGAAAAAATAGCAGGAGGTACAAAATAATGACAATGGTATATGAAAAATCAAAGGGTTTAACGGATGTTCCTTTTCATTATTGCCCTGGCTGTACTCACGGTGTTATTCATAAATTGGTTGCGGAAGTTTTAGTTGAATTGGGAGTTTTGGATGATACAATCGGAGTTGCTCCTGTCGGCTGCTCGGTATTGGCATATAAATATTTTAACTGTGATATGCAGGAGGCGGCACATGGAAGAGCACCTGCTGTAGCAACGGGAATTAAAAGGGTTCATCCTGATAAAGTTGTATTTTCATACCAAGGCGACGGTGACTTGGCTTCCATAGGGACGGCTGAAATTGTTCATGCAGCACACAGAGGGGAAAAAATAACTACAATATTCGTAAACAACGCAATTTACGGAATGACAGGCGGACAGATGGCTCCAACAACATTGGTCGGACAAAAGACAACTACATCACCGTTTGGAAGAGATGAGGCTCATTGCGGAAAACCAATAAGAATGGCAGAATTATTAGCAACTATAGAAGGAGCTAAATTTGTTGAAAGAGTTTCGGTAGATACTCCGGCAAATATCAGAAAAGCTAAAAAGGCTATAAAGAAAGCATTTGAATGTCAAATTAAAGGCGAAGGTTTTGCTATAGTAGAAGTATTGTCATCATGCCCTACAAACTGGGGTTTTTCTCCTGTAAAAGCATTGGAGTGGCTGAGAGATAATATGATTCCATATTATCCGTTAGGAAATTTCAGAAATTTTGAGGAGGGTAAATAATATGGAAGAAAAAGTAATAATGGCCGGATTTGGAGGTCAAGGTGTTATGGCTATCGGAAAATTATTGGCTTATGCAGGGATGATTGAAGAAAAACATGTTACATGGATGCCTTCATATGGACCTGAAATGAGAGGAGGCACAGCAAACTGTGCGGTTGTAGTATCCAAGGAAGAAGTAGGCTCACCTCTTATTTCAAAAGACGGAACTGCAGCAATAGTAATGAACTTGCCTTCAATGATTAAATTCGAAAAAGAATTGGTTCCCGGCGGAAAATTAATAATAAATAAATCATTGATAGATGCTGTACCAACGAGAAAAGACATAGATGTTTACTATATTTCCGCAAATGAATTAGCTACGGAATTAGGAAATGCCAAAGTAGCAAATATGGTTATGCTTGGAGCATATTTAGAGCTTACTAAAGCAGTTGACGTAGAATCTGTACTTCATGCTTTTGTAAAAGTATTCGGAGAAGATAAATCCGACCTGGTTCCGCTAAACAAGGATGCTCTTCTAAAGGGTGCGGAAGCTGTAAAAAAGTAATTGTTTAAATCAAATTAAAATGCAATGTTAATATATCTGTTGAAAAATGAAGGAGGGTGTTTAATGGAAAAAAAGGATATAAAATGGTCGGAATTAGGTTTCAATTATATTAAAACCGACAAAAGATATATTTCCCGCTGGAAAGACGGAAAATGGGATGACGGACAGCTTACGGAAGATAATAAGGTTCATATAAGCGAAGGTTCCACATGTCTTCACTATGGGCAGGAATGTTTCGAAGGATTGAAAGCTTACAGTACCAAGGACGGCGGAATCCAGCTTTTCAGACCTGATGAAAATGCAAAGCGTATGCAGCGAAGCTGTGAAAGGATAATGATGCCTTTAGTTCCTGTAGAAAAATTTGTAGATGCCTGTATGCAGGTTGTTAAGGCAAATGTGGCATGGGTTCCTCCATACGGCACAGGTGCTACATTCTACTTGAGGCCATATGTGATAGGTGTCGGTGACAACATAGGAGTAAAGCCTGCAAGTGAATACATTTTCGGAATTTTCGGCGTGCCGGTAGGTCCGTACTTTAAAGGCGGCATGGCTCCCGTAAACTTCATTACAACTGATCAAGACAGAGCAGCACCTAATGGAACGGGAAAAATAAAAGTAGGCGGAAACTATGCGGCAAGCTTACATTCGCATATGGAGGCTGCAAAGAAAGGATTTGCCGATTGTATTTATTTAGATCCGTTAACACATACAAAAATTGATGAAGTAGGAGCTGCTAACTTCTTTGGTATTACAAAGGACAATAAGTTTATAACTCCTCATTCATCTTCCATACTTCCAAGCGTAACAAGAATTTCACTGATGCAAGTTGCAAAAGATTACTTAGGGCTTGAAGCGCTTGAAACAGATGTATACATTGATGAAATTGATAATCTAAAAGAAGCAGGTGCCTGCGGAACAGCAGCGGTTATTACGCCGATAGGAGGAATCGAGCATAATGGTAAAATGCACGTATTCCACAGCCAAACGGAAGTAGGACCCGTTACTAAAAAATTATATGAAACATTGTACGGAATTCAGATGGGCGATATTGAAGCGCCTGAAGGCTGGATATACAAAGT
>DCDU01000139.1:3529-3704 GCA_002316585.1 Firmicutes bacterium UBA1047
CTGAAGGCTGGATATACAAAGTATTATAAATCCTGTTAAACAGCGGGACAGATGATATGCTCTACGGACATACCTTACTGTCCCGTTTTTGTATGCTTTAAACCAATTTATTTCTTACTCCTGCAAATATTCTTCAATATTTTTTAAATTTATGATATGATAGGTGTGGGAACAC
>DCDU01000139.1:3945-10010 GCA_002316585.1 Firmicutes bacterium UBA1047
GAAGCTGCATATAAATTAGGAATTGAAACGGTTGGAATAACTAATAAAATAAATTATTCTTATTTGGAGGATTTCTTAGGCGGCAGGAAGAAAAAAAATATAGGTTGTGAATTTGAAGAACAAAATATAAATAAAAGACTAAATGCGAAAAATTTATTTCCGAAATGTAAAAGTATAATCGCCATAGGAGTTCCTTACGGGGAAGGCTATAAAATTCCGTCTTTTTCGGAAAAGGGTTTATTAAGCGTGTCTTCTCACGGAGAGGATTATCATAAAAGAGTTAATTTATTATTAAATAAATTAGCAGAGGAAATAATGCGTAAAGTTGATTTCGAATACACTGCCTGTGTGGATACAACCTTTCTCATCGATAAGGAAATATGTAAAAGCGCAGGCTTGGGAAGTTATGGAAAAAACAGCTTGCTTATAAATGAAAATAAAGGGTCGTTCATATATTTAGGTTATCTTTTGACTGATATAGAAACAGAAGGAGATACTATTTCGGAAGATGATATCTGCGGCAGCTGCGATATATGTGTAAAAAGCTGCCCCAACAATGCTATTTTTAAGAAGGGTGGAATTAACCCTAAAAAGTGTGTATCATATTTAACACAGACAAAAAGTTACATTCCTCTATCTTACAGAGAAAATATGGGCAGACAAATATACGGCTGCGATGTGTGCCAGATTGTATGTCCAAAGAATAAAGAAATTTTGAACAGAAAAGCAAGGGAAGATTATTCAGGCTTGGCTGTCGATTTAGAGGAATTACTCAGTATATCAAACAAAGATTTTTTAAATAAATACGGTCACACAGCGGGAGCCTGGAGAGGAAGGAATATTTGGAAGAGAAATGCTCTGATTTCTGTAGGAAACTTAAAAATTGATTCAATGTTTAACAAAGTCAAAGCTGAGCTTCAAAGTCCTTCTGACATGATAAAAATATACGCAGCCTGGTCTATATTGAACTTGAATAAATCATTGGCGGGGGATATTTTGTTCAGTTATTTAAAATATGAAAATGATATGGTGAAAAACGAATACCTGAAACTTATGGAGGCAAAATTATGATAGTATGTTCATGTGAAATTGAAATTTTAATATATGAGTCAAATTCTCTCAAGGAGAAAAGACATGTAATTAAAAGCATAATAGAAAGAATAAAATCAAAATTCAATGCTTCCGTTGCCGAAGTCGGATATAATGAATTATGGAACAGGTCATTGATTGGAATTGCAGTTGTTTCAAACAATAAAAATTTATGCGATGCTTCAATATCAAAAATAATAACTTTTATTGACAATGATGAAAGAGTTGAAATATTAAATTGTTATAAGGAGACTAATTAATGACTAAAACAGAAAAAGTGTACGAATTGCTAAAAGCTGCTTATCCCGATGCAAAATGCGGACTTGATTATGAAACACCCTTTCAGCTTCTGATATCAACATTGCTTAGCGCACAGGCTACTGACAAAAGCGTTAACATGGTTACAGAGAAGTTGTACATGCAATATCCGGATTTGGATAGTTTTCTTAAATTATCTCAGGATGAAATAGAGCAAAAAATAAAAAAAATAGGATTATATAAGAATAAAGCAAAAAATATTTATAATTTGTTAAGAGACTTAAGAGATAAATTCAATGGCGAAGTGCCTAAAAATATGGAAGATTTAATGTCTCTTCCCGGAGTCGGAAGGAAGACGGCATCGGTAGTATTGGTTGAAGCTTTTCATATACCTGCCTTTCCGGTAGATACTCATGTTTTCAGAATAACTAAAAGGATAGGTATTGCAAAAGGAAGCACCGCCGATAGGGTATCTGATGAAATGATGAAAAAGCTTCCCAAATACAAATGGCATCTTATGCATCACCTTTTAATAACACATGGAAGAACCACCTGCATAGCTCAATCTCCCAAATGTGACATTTGTACCGTAAACGAATTGTGTGATTATCGTAAGAAAACTGTAAAACATTCTTAAATATGTCTTTATTATATTTTAATATAGTGTTATAATGTCATTTGAATTTAATTCATAGGAGAAAACAGAGAAAAATGTCGTTAAATATAGTATTATTTGAACCTGAAATACCGCAAAATACGGGCAATATTGCAAGAACCTGCGCAGCAACAGGCTCTAATCTTCACTTAATAAAACCTTTGGGATTTTCGGTAAAAGACAAATATTTAAAAAGAGCAGGACTTGATTATTGGAGTTTGGTGGATATTACATATTATGATAATTTTGAAGAATTCAAAAAAACAATAGGCAATAACACAGTATTTATTTCAACAACAAAAGAAAGCCGCTTCTACACAGATGTAACATATCCGGATGGATGCTATATAATTTTCGGAAAAGAAACGGCCGGTCTTCCTGATTATATACATAACGAATATTTAGAAAACAGAATTAAAATTCCCATGATTGACAACGAGCATGCAAGGTCGTTAAATTTAGCCAATTCTGTGAATATTGTAATGTATGAAGCTTTAAGACAATTGGGATTTCCGCAAATGGTATAGGAGGGGTTATGGATATTGCTGTAAGTTTAATCGGCGGGCTGGGCCTGTTTCTGTTTGGAATGGGATACATGGGCGATGGTCTTCAAAAATCTGCCGGAAGTAAAATGAAAGATATTTTGGCAGCTTTAACAAAGAACAAATTAATGGGTGTTTTGGTAGGAGCATTAGTAACCGGAGTAATTCAAAGCAGCTCTGCCACAACGGTAATGGTTGTCGGCTTTGTAAATGCAGGGCTAATGAATTTAAGTCAGGCTGTAGGAATAATAATGGGAGCAAATATCGGTACTACCGTAACAGCTTTTTTAGTATCGCTAAATATAACAAAAGTAGCAACATTTATGGTGGGAGTGGGAGTAGCATTATCCCTTGCGGCTAAAAAAAGAAAAGTAAAAAGTGTTGCCGAAGTAATAATTGGATTTGGTATTTTATTTATAGGTATGGATATAATGAAGGAAGCAATGGTGCCGTTGAAGTCAAGCCCGGCATTCACAGATATGATGACTAATTTCAGAAGTCCGTATTTAGGTATATTGGTTGGCTTTATTATGACTGCAATACTTCAAAGCAGCAGTGCCACTACAGGCTTATTGATTGCTGTGGCGGCAACGGGAATAATATCCTTTGATCAGGCATATCCTGTTATTTTCGGTCAAAATATAGGTACATGTGTTACAGCGTTATTATCAAGCATAGGTGCCAACAAAACAGCAAAAAGAGCAGCAGTAATACATTTATTGTTTAATGTTATCGGAACTGCTTTGTTTATGTTAATATTAAGAAATCCGGTGCAGAGTTTTGTATATAGGGCTGTACCTGCAAATGTTCCCAAACAGATTGCATTAGGGCATATTTTCTTTAATATATTAAATGTTATTATAATGTTTCCGTTTTCCGGATTACTTGTTAGGGCATCGGAATTTATCATCAGAATGGATGCAAGTGAATCGGAACATATTACAAAATACATAGATGAAAGACTTTTAGCAACCCATTCAATTGCATTGACTCAAACTGCAAAGGAAGTATTGCATTTAGGTAATTTGGCATATAGACAATTTGAAGCGGCTAAAGAAGCGTTGTTTGAAAACAAAGAAGAATCCGCATACATAGTGTTTGAAATTGAAAGCAAGATAAATGCAATTAATAAGGCAACCTTGGAATATCTGGTTAAATTGGACAAAGTGGCATTGACTAATTATGAGAAGGATAAATTGGTAGTATTGATGAATTCTATCAATGATATAGAAAGAGTCGGTGACCATATTGATAATATAGGGGAGTTGGTTATTGACAAAATTGAGAGTAAATCTGTTTTTTCAGAAGAAGCTACACAGGAAATCAAAGAAATGTTTGATATAACGATGGAAGCATTTAAATATTCATTAAATGCATTGGCATCCATAGATTATGAGCATTGCAAAACAGTGATGAATTATGAAGAAGAAATTGACAAAATGTATAAAATGCTTAGAAAAAATCATATCGAAAGACTTAACAACTTTATATGCGACCCTAATTCGGGAATTGTATTTTTGGACATTATAAGTAATTTGGAAAGAATAGGAGATCATTCATTAAATATTGCAGAATCGATACTTGAAGTAATTTAGGCAATACAATGCCGCCTTATGCCAAAATAAAAAAAAATTATAAAATAACAGTTGATTTATTAAAAAAAATTATATATACTAAGGGTAAGTGAATACATGAATGATGTTTGCGGGAGAGACTGTTAAGTTATTAACAGCGCCGAAGGAATAAGTTATTAATATTAGCCATATTGTAATGACGATCTCAGGCAAAAGGACCGTGGACTGACATATCTCTGGAAAGCGCAAGCACCGAAGGGGCAATTCTTAAGTGAGGAATCTCTCAGGTTAGTAACAGGGCAGTAGGCAGGATATTTTTTATTTTGCTTTCTGTCCTTATTTTATATAAAGGGTGTAAAAATGATTATTACAAACAACGATTGGGTATTAAACAAGTACAAAGACAGTTTAGATGTTATATATATTGACGGAAGTTTTAAGGATGTTTTGGTTGCGGTAAGAGACAAGCTCCATTTAGGTCATGAACTTTTAACACATCCTTTGGGTGGCAGTGTAAAACCCGGTGAAACACCATATAAATCTGTAATTATTTCGGATAATAAAAATAATTTAAGTATTAATTCAATTTATATGATTGAAAATGCAATAATTACATATGATAAGTTCAATAAAGATAAACTGAAGTTTATAACTGATAAAATCGAGAAAGATTTAAAATTGGTTGATTTAACCGTGCTTGAAAGCGCGTTAAATATAACTCTATAAAAAAATAATGGAGGTGAAATTTTTGAAATTAGAATTAGGCTATGTTTTTATTAAGGATGTTCAGTTTTCTGATGTGTCCAAAGTAGAAAACGGTACATTGCATGTTAACAAAGAAGAAGTTAAAGCATTAATTCTAGAAGATCAAAATTTTAAATCAGCAGATGTTGAGTTGGCAAAACCGGGAGACAGCGTTCGTATAATGCCTGTTAAAGATGTTATTGAGCCAAGGGTTAAAGTTGAAGGACCCGGAGGCATATTCCCGGGAATGATTAGTAAAGTAGATACAGTCGGTTCGGGAAAAACAAATGTGTTAAAAGGCGCAGCTGTTGTAACAACCGGCAAGATAGTTGGTTTCCAAGAAGGCATAATCGATATGACCGGACTGGGAGCTGAGTATACGCCATTTTCGCAGCTTAACAATTTAGTTTTGGTTTGTGAACCTGTTGACGGCTTAAAGCAGCATGAACATGAAAAGGCATTAAGATTTGCAGGATATAAGGTAGCCTTATACCTTGGAGAACTTGCTAAAAATTTAACTCCCGATGAAGTTGAAGTGTTCGAAACACCGACACTGATAGAAGGACTTAAAAAGTATCCGGATCTTCCCAGAGTAGCATATGTATTGATGCTTCAAAGCCAAGGGCTTATGCATGATACTTATGTTTATGGAATCGATGCAAAACAGACATTAACAACAATAATTTATCCTACCGAAGTAATGGACGGTGCCATAGTAAGCGGTAACTGCGTGTCTGCATGTGACAAGAATACTACGTATCACCATTTAAACAATCCGGTTATCCATGATTTGTTTGCAGAACATGGCAAGACATTGAACTTTGTAGGAATAATTATCACTAACGAAAATGTTTATCTTGCAGATAAGGAAAGATCATCCAACTGGAGTGCAAAACTTGCGGAATATCTTGGTGTTGACGGAGTTATCGTTTCTGAAGAAGGATTTGGAAATCCTGATACAGACTTGATAATGAACTGCAAGAAAATCGAATCTAAGGGTATTAAGACAGTGCTTATTACTGACGAATATGCCGGCAGAGACGGTACTTCCCAATCATTGGCAGATGCAGACGCAAAAGCTGATGCTGTGGTTTCCGGCGGAAATGCAAATGAAGTAATAGAATTGCCTCCTATGGAAAAGGTAATAGGTTATGCGGAAGTTGCGGATGTAATTGCGGGAGGATTTGACGGAAGCTTGCATAA
>DCDU01000016.1 GCA_002316585.1 Firmicutes bacterium UBA1047
AAAAATGGGGTTAGGTCATACTCAGGGGAATGCTACAAATTTGTTCGCTCCTTTCGTCGCACAAATTTGGCATTCTGTGCGGTTGACCTACCAGCCATTTTTCAGGAAAAACCGCCTGAAAAAATGGGGTTAGGTCATACAAAAAACTCACAAAGGAATATGCCAATGTGAGCTTAATACACTATTGCATCTCCTTTCCAAACGTGGAGGCAGCAGATTTCTCCAACTACCCTGTGGGTTTTAAACCCAGGTTATACAGGCATAGTTTCCCTTAGCCCATAAAACTCGGAGTATTTAATTTTTAATTATTATTCAATATTTAATCTTCTTCCAGGTACAGGATGGACAATTGTCTGTTGACCCAACGGAAGCAACAAACTCTTTTCCGCAAACCGTACATTTCTTTTTTGTACAGGAAAGAGTAGTTTCACATATTATTTCTATATCTTCTTCTGCATCAATCGCTTTTGCAGGACAAATATCCTTGCATAAATTACACCCGGTACATAAATATTGTCTAAATATTATATCCTCGTTGTTTTCTTCCCAAACATTATTGGGGCACATTTTTATGCATGCCTTGCACTGGATGCATCTGTCCTTGTCAATAACAATTTTATAAACAGATAATTTATTTTCATTGTTTTGCTGCCATTTTTGCAGGATTTGTCCCGTTGAACGCCAGAACTGAACTCTCATGGCAGGTGGAGTTATTTCATATGTTTTGCCGAATATGTCCTTAGCCATATGTTTAAAAAAACTTCGTCTGTCAACCTTGGTGTCTTTCTTTATCTTTCCTGCTTCCTTGACATATTCGACTAAAACTTCCACATTCTCATCATATACAGACATCAGCGGTAAGTTTAAAGCGCTGAGTATTTTATTCGTTCTGTTTAGCTCAGCCTGCAGTCCCTGGCTTCTTTGGCAATTCTCACACTCTTTTAAATTTGTATGTATTTCTCTGAATCCTTTATTATATATATTTAATAAAATTTTAGTGCTTAAGAAATTTAAACATTCAATTCGTGAGTCATTATTTATTTCCTCACTAAGCTCATGCTTATTGCATAGCAAATATATTTTTTTACCGGCTCCTGCAAATTTTCTTCCTGTGTCTACCAATGCATTTGTAGGGCAATGAGTAACACATTCGTTGCAAAAATTACAGCTTTCATTTATGGCTATTCCCTTTTTATTTATTGTTATCGCCTTTTTGCTGCAAACTTCTTCACATATGCTGCAGCTTGCTTTGGGAGAAGCACTTCTTATGCATTTAGCCCGTTCGTACTTAGGTCTGTAATCTAAATTATTTATTATTCCGACTACATCCATAATTCCGGCCATATTTCCACATCCTTGCCATTGTTAATCATGTGACATACTTCCACACATTCAGCATCCTTGCAATGCATGCACATTGTTTGTTTGAATTCCTGGTGAGCATCCGGATATTCGGTTATTGCTATACTTAAATATATATAAATATACTTAGATTTTGTTATTTTTTGGCATTTGTCAATAATCATTTCGTTTAACTTGATGACTAATCTGCCTCTTCTTCATCCATATCATCCATATCATCCATATCATCCATATCTTCATCATTTTCACGGCTCTTCTTTTTTCTTCTGATGATTTTGCTCAGCATAACGCTGACTTCAAATAACAAAAGCATTGGTATTGCAACTAATATTTGTGAAACCACATCTGGCGGTGTAATAATTGCGGCAATAATAAATATTACAACAACCACTACCTTTCGGCTCTTAGTCAACCATTCGGTTTTTAACAATCCCAATTCGCTTAAAAGTATTGTCACAACCGGCATTTCAAAAATAGTTCCAAATGTAATGAGAGTTGTCAATACAAAGCTTAAATAATTCTGTATGGATATTGTTGCTTGAACAGACTGGTGTGAATCCACACTCATAAAAAATGTCAATGTAATCGGCACCACTATGAAATATGCAAATAATGCACCTAATACAAAACACAGCAGCCCTGCCATAAGAGCCAAAAATACAATAGTTTTTTCATTTTTCATGAGAGCAGGTTTTACAAAAAGCCAGGTTTCAAACAAAATAACAGGTGACGATAAAACAATGCCGCCAACTACCGCCAATCTGATATATTGTGTAAACAATTCACCGGGAGAAATATATATCATTTCATAACCGATTCCGTTTGCCTTTTTTACTAGCAGCGCCACCAAATCATCACAAAAATTAAAACCGATAACTGTTACAGTTAAAAAGACAACAACAATGACAAATATTCTTTTTCTTAATTCACTTAAATGTTCGATTATGCCCATTTCGCCACTAAGCTCTTTATCTTTTTTCTTAACAGCTTTTTTATTCACAGTTCATTCTCCAATTAATTTTCTTCTGAATTTGAATCCTCTTCATTGCCTTCATCTATACCATCTTTAAAACTCTTAATTGTTTTTCCGAATGTTTTTCCCAATTTAGGCAGCTGCTTTGGTCCGAATACCACTAAGACAATAGCGAATATTACCAACAATTCCTGTGTTCCTATTTTTCCAAACATAATATCCTCCTGATATAATTATTTTTTATAAAACTTCATTTTCTGACGATAAATGCTCTTTAACTTCCGCTGTGTTTTCTGTTTCCTCATCAGTTTCAGAAGTAATGCTTTCTACCCTTTTTTGGGGGTTTCCAATATCACTAACAGATTTTTTAATATCCTTAATCGGTTTATTGATATCTTTAGAAATGTCTTTTAAAGGTTCAACAGCCTTTTTAAGCGGTTTTTGAACTTCTTCCAACGGTTCTACCACACTATCATTAATATCCTCTGACAGCTTGTCAGCATAAACCTTAATAGAACTAAGAAATTTGCCTGCCTTTTTTGCATACTTAGGAACCTTTTCAGGTCCGAGCACCAACAATGCCACGATGAAAATTACTACTAATTCAGATGTGCCGATTCTCACTGATAATCCTCTCCTTCAATTAGTTACAACCTTGTCCAAACATTTGACCAACGGGTCAAATAACCGGATAGTGCTGTAATTTCAACCCCTTAAAGAGTTTACACAATCAATGTTAGCATATTGCTATTTAAATGTCAATTATCAATAATTGCTATAATTAAGTAATCATTATGTATATTATTTTCTATTAAGAATGAGGAGCTTGTCAAAGACATCTCCTCAAACTTTTTATTCCTTGCCGCCCTTAAATCTTTCGGCAGGCTCAGCTCCTATTTCATTTAACCCTATATATACAACGCTTAGGTCTAAACCTAACTCTTCTTTTAATCCATGGACTTCATTTTCTTTGATTAATTTAGCCACATCACTTTCGGGATCATTTAAATCACCAAAGTACCTGGCATGAGATATACACGTACTCACACACGCAGGCATCAGACCCGATTCAGCTCTGCCTACGCAAAAAGTACATTTTCCCGCCTTTTGTTCCGGCTTCATATATCTTGCTTCATAGGGACATGCCGTAACACAAGCTCCGCAGCCTATACATTTTTCTTCGTCAACGACAACACTTCCGCCTTCCAATGCAAATGTTGCTTCCACGGGGCAAACTCCGATGCAGGGTGCATCAACACAATGGTTGCACATTTTAGGCAATTTTACTTTTGACACATTGGGATAACTGCCATAATCCCATTCTTCCACCCAAGTGTTATAACAATTTTGAGGCAAATCATTTTCCATCTTGCATGCAACAGTACAAGCATGGCATCCAACGCATTTTCTCAAATCAATAACCATACCGTAACGTTTTTTGTTTTCCGGCAATTTAATCACTCCTTTTTCAACTCTAATCCTAAAATATCTTCTTTTATCCATGCGGCGCAAAGATTAAGCCAATAACTGTAGAGACCTTTATTCTTTTCTTCCGAAAGCCTTGCATAATCTTCAATCCACTTGCTTAAATGCTCGCTTAAAAACTGACTCTGAAGGTTTTGCCACCTTAATGCCTTTTCTTCTTCGTTCTTTTCCAATGATTTTTTTTCTTCCGCAACAAGAAATGTCATAAAAGACATTTCAAATGCTATATGGTCGGGAAACTGTATATCTTTTAATGGCGTGAACATATTCAGATTTTGAGGGTTAAAAGACACCATTTCATAACATGCTTTCACATGGAATGTTTCTTTGGTTTCCAATTTTCCGAACTTAATTTTCTCGCCCATCGTTGCTCTGTTTCTTATGGCAGATTCGTAGGGAGGTATGAAATGTGAGGATGTGGGAACAAAAAATCTGTCATAGTATTCCTGCTCATATTTTTCAAGTTCAGAAAACTCAATTGAGTATTCCGTCTTTGCATCGTCCTCAATCAGCTCTTTTAATATTTCTCGTCCCTTTATCATTATTTGAAGAGAATCCTTTGCAGGAACATTAAGTAAACAATATGAAAGAAGCTCATATATTTTTTTTCTTTGTTTGCATATTGTTATTTGATCCATATTCACACCCTTAAAGCTTTTCCACTTTATAAGCTCCGCCGTTTCTTGATGGACCTCCCGTAGAAACCTCGCTGAATCCGAATATTCCTTCTATGCTTGGATCGGTTATAGCAATCAAGTGGAAACCATGTCCCCTTTCTTCGTCGGACTGTTCCCCGCTGCCTTCGACTGTAAAGGATTTTGCTCCGTATTCCCAGTGACCGTAACCATACGCTGTGCCTATTGTTCCTTTTGCAATACCATCTCTCACAAGGGTAGTGCCTTCAAAATCTCCGCCGGTAGCAGGTATAACTTTTACCTTGTCACCCGTAGATATGCCTAATGCTTTTGCATCTTCCGTATTCATTTCTACCTTGTTGCTTAAACTGATATCTTTTAAGCTGCTGCTGTTTGCAAGCATACTGACGCTTCTGAATTTAGGTTTATAGTTAGCTGCCACAAAGGGCCACTCTTCTTTGACGAATACATCACTTACCAATTTTCCGTTTAAGAATCTCTGAGGATTCCAAGCAGGAGTGCCGTAAGCAAATTTTTCACCGGTTATTGAATTGCGGCTTGTTGCCAATTTTTCACTGTATAGTGAGAAGCAGTTTGTATTTCCGAATACTCTGTTATCTCCGTCAAAGCCTGCGCCGTAATCTTCAAATCGACCGCCTCTTGAAAGAAGTGTCATAACCTTTTTCCACTCTTCTTCAGAGCTTAGCGCATCTTTCCACTTATTATATTCGGTTTCTAAATCCTGCATTTCTATTTCGTCATCGGCAATGTCATCAACAGGCTCACCGTCATAAGCCATATTAGCAACACCTTTCAAATAGAAATCATGAGCATCATTAAAGTCATATTTATTGCCGTCCATATCCGTAAACGCATCTTTGCCAAAACCGGGCATTCCGATAGATTTGGCTACGTCTATCAAGAAAGCTTCATAGGAAGCATGTCTGCCTTCATCTAATTTGATGGTTGCAGGTTCTACAACCGGCCATCTTAAAGTAGTTCCCTTGCCCGAAAAGTTTCCTTCTATGTTTGCCAATCCCCAGCTTTCATAAGGAGTGGTATCCGGAACTATATAGTCTGCCAAAGAAGTAGTTTCTCCCATATAGCAATCCACCGAAATAAACAACGGAACTACTTCGGGATTTTTCAATGTTTCTCTTACTTCTTTTCTTGCTGCAGCAGGAAGAGCCATTAAAGGATTTGCCATCCAGTTCATAAATATTTTAACATTATAAGGGTACTTGTTAATCATGGAGAACATCATCTGATTATCAGAGTTTGATCCGATTGGATGCCAAGGCAGCGTGCTTGGATAAGGATTTTCTCCTTTGGCAACCTTTGATTTGTATTCGTCGGTTTGTTCGTATATAACACCCGTTCTGCTCAGCGGCAGTGCTTTGTTTGCAGGTTTTCCCTCATATGAACTCAGGTTGTAACGAGGACCGTCGGAAAAAGTTTTATAAGAATATCTTCTTGGGAAAATACCGCCTTTTTTATTTATACTTCCCACCAACGTTGACAATACATTAACAATAAAGGATAAATCTAATCCGTTGGATGTTGCTGTACCGCCTAAAGTATCAACAGATGATTTCATGCCATGAGCAGTAAATTCATCGGCAATTTCAACTATTGTATTTTTATCTATTCCGCAGGCCTCTGCATATTCATCCAATGTATGGGTATCAGCAGTTTCTTTCAGCATAACAAATGCTGTTTTAACCTTTATTCCCTTTACGGTTCCTGTAAAATGAATGTCTGCTTCGCTGACATCCTTAATAAACACAGGTTCACCCGTTGCTTTATCGATTGCCACATATGGATATTTTTCATCTTCGGTAACTGTAAGTCCCGCATCTGCAGCTCTTAGCATTTTACCGCAATTCGGATGTGCTTCATCAACGATTACCAAGTGTGATGCATTACTCCATGAATTATAGCCTTTTTCTTTTGCAGCATCCAAATGCGGTGAGCTTAAATATTTTTCATCATATTTCTTATTGTCAATTATATATTGGATAAGAGCCATTCCAAATGCACCATCGGTTGTAGGCACAATAGGAACCCACTTAGAATTCTTCAGCAATGGATTTACCGCTCCGCCTATCATTACCGGATCCACTACCGTAATCTTAACACTTCCGTCAGTTAAAGCTTTAGCTGACTGGCGGGCTATTGCCTGCATCGGCTTTCCGCTGTGTCCCGGAAACGCTCCTATAAACAGAACATATTCTGCATTAACAATGTCCGGCTTTCCGCCATTAGTCGTTACCTGCTCCGCAGGTACTTTAGAGCCGCCTCAGGAATAGCCATGTCCGTAATTGTTCACAGTACCGAATGCGCCCGAAAATCTTCCGGCAATGCTTCTTCCGTCTCCGCGGCCGCCATTCAATATCAACTGGTTGGAAACAGTTCCCAAGTCAGGTCTTTCCGGATCTATGAGTGTTTGATTGTCTCTTACTTTTCTGAAACCATCAATTACATAGTCTTCTCCAATATCACCAAAAAGATTTCCGCCTTCAACAGTTTCATC
>DCDU01000233.1 GCA_002316585.1 Firmicutes bacterium UBA1047
TTATCTAAATCAAGGGGTATAATTTTCCCTGGCTCGGAAATTTACGGAGGCTTGGCTAATACATGGGATTACGGTCCTTTGGGAGTAGAAATTAAAAACAATGTAAAAAAAGCATGGTGGAAAAAATTTATACAGGAAAGCTCCTACAATGTGGGATTGGATGCGGCAATACTTATGAATCCGACAACTTGGGTTGCTTCGGGACATGTGGGAGGATTTTCAGATCCCCTGATGGACTGCAAGGAGTGCAAGGCAAGATTCAGAGCAGATAAGCTTATTGAAGATTTCATGAAGGAAAAAAATGATGTTCAAATAGTTGACGGCTGGACAAACAATGAAATGGAAGCTTATGTTTTAGAAAATAAAGTAAAATGTCCTGAATGCGGTGCACATAATTTTACATCAATAAGAAAATTTAATCTGATGTTTAAAACCTTCCAAGGTGTTACTGAAGATTCTCAGGCTGAACTGTATTTGAGACCTGAAACAGCACAAGGAATTTTTGTAAACTTTAAAAACGTGGCACGCTCCACAAGAAAAAAAATTCCTTTTGGAATAGGACAAATAGGAAAATCATTCAGAAATGAAATTACTCCCGGTAACTTTACATTCAGAACAAGAGAATTCGAGCAAATGGAATTGGAATTTTTCTGCAAGCCCGGCGAGGATCTTGAATGGTTTTACTATTGGAAAGAATTTTGCATGAATTGGCTTTTAAGTCTTGGAATGACAAAAGAAAATATCAGGTTCAGAGATCATGAATTGGCTGAATTATCACATTACAGCAAAGCGACATCGGACATAGAATATTTATTCCCATTCGGCTGGGGTGAATTGTGGGGTATTGCGGACAGAACCGATTTTGACCTTAAACAGCATATAAATGTTTCGGGAGCGGATTTATATTATCAGGACCCTGTAACCAATGAAAAGTATATACCGTATTGCGTTGAGCCATCACTTGGCGCTGACCGTGTTATGCTGGCTCTTTTAGTGGATGCATATAATGAGGAAGTATTGGAAGACGGAACAGACAGAACAGTATTAAAACTTCATCCCGCATTGGCACCATTTAAAGCTGCGGTATTCCCTCTTACCAAAAAATTAAATGAACAGGCAACGGAGCTTTATCATATTCTTCAGAAGCATTTTAATGTTGATTATGATGATGCGGGAAGTATAGGAAAAAGATACAGAAGACATGATGAAATAGGTACACCTTATTGCATAACTTTCGACTATGATTCTTTGGAAGATAATACCGTAACGGTAAGAGACAGAGATACAATGGAGCAAGTTAGAATAAAAATTGATGATTTAGTATCATTTATTAATGAGAAAATTAATTTTTAATTTTGGATAAATCCAAAACTTTATGGGCTTATAATCATTATATAAATCATCAGCAAAGGAGAGATTTAAATTAAACTTTCAGATAGGCAAAATCAAATTATTGAAATAATTGAAAATAATCAGCCAATTACAGGAGAAGCAATAGCAGAAAAATTAGGTCTTACCAGGGCAACTTTAAGACCTGATTTAGCTGTTTTATCCATGTGCGGCCTGATTGATGCAAAGCCAAAGGTTGGATATTTCAGTTCAAATAAGAAAAATAAAAAGGATATATTTGAGAAACTATCGTCCATAAGTGTTTCAGACATTAAATCAGTTCCGATAAATGTAACGGAAGCTACAAGTGTTTATGATGCAATTGTATCATTGTTTCTTGAGAATGTAGGAACTCTTTTTGTAGTAGAAGATGAAGGGCTGAAAGGTGTCATATCAAGAAAAGATTTATTGAAGGCTGCAATGGGGGGCGGAGACTTAAATGCGATTCCGGTGGGCATTATTATGACGAGAATGCCCAAAATAGTCTACTGCACCGAAGACGAATCATTATTTGACGCTGCCGAAAAAATAATTGAAAATGAGGTTGACTGTGTACCTGTTGTTACACATTTGTCAGGCGGAAGATTAAAGGCTGTAGGCAGAGTGTCAAAAACAAACATCACCAAAGTAATTCTTGAAATTTCAAAGTAAGAGGTAAATATGGAAAAAATAAATATTTATGCTGTTTCAGATTCAGTGGGAGAAACAGCAGAACAGGTAGCCAGAGCTGTTATGAAGCAGTTTGATGTAGCGGAATTTAATATTAGAAGATTTTCTTATGTTAACGATAAAGAAGCAATTGACAACATAATTTCGAGAGCTTTAGAAGAAAATTCTTTTATTGTGTTTACTTTAGTTGTGGAAGAGCTTAAAGATTACATTTCTGAACAGGCTGCGATTAATAATATTGGTGCGGTGGATATTCTGACACCGGTACTGCTTCCGTTGGTAAAGCAGTTGGGACTTTCTCCGAAATTCGAGCCGGGACTTCTCAGAAAGCTTGATGAAAGATATTTTAAGAAAGTAGAAGCAGTGGAATTTGCCGTAAAGTATGATGACGGAAAGGACACAAGAGGAATACTCTTAGCCGATATAGTGCTGGTCGGTGTATCAAGAACATCAAAAACACCTCTTTCGATGTATTTAGCGCATAAAAATGTTAAGGTAGCTAATATTCCGCTAATTCCCGAAGTCAGCCCTCCGGAAGAACTAAAGCTTATTTCTCCAAAAAAAATTATCGGGCTTACACTTAATATTGATAATTTATATAAAATCAGAAAAGAAAGACTTAAAGCAATGGGCTTGAAGGACACAGCCAATTATGCCAATTTTGAAAGAATATTAGAAGAGCTTTCTTATGCGGAGGAAATTATGAAAAAGCTTAATTGCAAGGTAATAGATACAACAAACAAAGCTGTTGAGGAAACAGCATCTATTATTTTAGATTATATTCAGGAATATAACAAGTAAGCAGGTGATGGTGTGAATATCAGAGAAAAATACGAGCAATTTGAATTAGAATATTTATCGGAAAATGCATCCAAAGCAATTCTCTCAAAAGGAAGAAAAGTGCAGGAGCAGAAATGTGAAATAAGAACTGACTTTCAGAGGGACAGAGACAGGATATTACATTCTAAAGCATTCAGAAGGCTTAAACATAAAACTCAGGTATTCTTGTCTCCGGAAGGGGATCACTACAGAACAAGACTGACACACACCCTTGAAGTATCACAGATTTCCAGAACAATAGCAAGAAGTTTAAATTTAAACGAAGATTTAACCGAGGCAATCGCTTTAGGTCATGACTTGGGACATACACCTTTTGGACATACCGGAGAAAGGATATTGAACAAGCTATACAATGGCTTTAAACACAATGAGCAAAGCTTAAGAGTTGTAGATTTTTTGGAAATAAGAAATGATAAGCCGGGGCTCAACCTGACATATGAGGTAAGAGACGGAATTTTAAACCATCCCTTGGGGTGCGAGCCTTCCACCCTTGAGGGACAGATTGTAAGCATATCAGACAGAATAGCATATATAAACCATGATATCGATGATGCGGTCAGAGGAAATATTATCAATAAAATACCTGACAAATTTCTTATAAATTTAGGCAGCAGTCACGGCAACAGAATTAATACCATGATAATGGATGTGATTCAAAACTCTGTAAATAAGAATAAAATTATTATGAGCGATAAAATTGCAGAGCTGACAACAGAGCTTCGTGACTTTCTTTTTGAAAATGTATATTATAATAAAGTAGCAAAAAGTGAAGAAGATAAAACTATGTTCATAGTTGAAAAAATTTATGAATATTACACAAAAAACTTTAATTCTCTTCCTGATTTTTACTTAAATGTTTATAATAATAATAGCTTCAGCAAGGATGAAATCATTAAGGATTATATAGCAGGCATGACAGATAGGTATGCAATGAAAATATTTGAAGAATTATATATACCTAAACCATGGCACTAAAATTTAGAATATTAAATTTTAACAGCTTGTCAGGAAAAAATATTGACAAGCTTATTTTCATATGTTATACTTTATTCTCAATGTAAGGATAATGGTGATATTATGCCCTATAGATTGGATTCTGACGTTATAAAAAGAATCATAGATGAAAATAATATTGTAGATGTAATAGAAGAATATTTGCCTTTAAAGAAGGCAGGTGCCAATTACAGCACCAACTGTCCTTTTCATAAAGAAAAAACACCTTCATTTATCGTTTCTCCGGACAAGCAAATGTTTCATTGTTTCGGCTGCGGCGAAAGTGGAGACAGCATCAGCTTTTTAACAAAATACAAAAATTATACTTTTGTTGAAGCAGCTGAGTATTTGGCAAACAGAGCAGGGATTGTCTTGGAAGAAATAAACTCATCAAATTCAAATAATAACAAACAATTGGCAGGTAAGCTATATAAAATTAACAGGGATGCTGCCGCATTTTTTTATAAAAATTTAAGATTGAATCCCCATGTTGCAAGGTACTTGAATTCAAGGAAAATTTATCCGGAAGTAATAAAATCCTTCGGAATTGGATATGCTAACAATGAATGGGATAATTTGCTAAATTATCTAAAAAATAAAGGTTACTATGAAGAAGATATTTTAAAAACCGGACTGATTATCAGGAATGAAAAGTACAATTCTTATTATGACAGATTTAGAAACAGAGTAATGTTTCCGATATTTGACGTTAAAAAAAGAATAATAGGTTTTGGTGGAAGGGTGATAGATGATTCGCTTCCAAAATACCTCAATTCTCCTGAAAGCATGATTTTTAACAAGGGATATAATTTGTACGGAATTAATATTGCAAGGGAAAATGTAAGGGATAAAAGCTTTATATTGGTTGAAGGCTACATGGATGTAATAAAGATGCACGTTCACGGTTACTCAACAGCAGTTGCTGCTTTGGGAACATCATTTACGGAAAACCAGGCAAAGCTTTTAAGAAGATATTCTAAGAGCTTTTATATTGCATTTGATTCCGATACCGCCGGACAGCAGGCCGCTCTTAAAGCTATGAACATGCTGAAGCGGAATAATTTAGAAGGCAGGGTAATAATTATTTCCGACGCCAAGGATCCGGATGAATACTTAAATAAATATGGCAAAGCTAATTTCGACAAATTAATCGAGAATTCATTAGATTATTATAGCTTTTTAGAATTTCATTATAAAGAAAAATTAGAAAATTCTAACAAAGTTGAATATATAAACAATTTTTTTGACAATATAGTAAATATAAACAGCGAAATAGAAAAAGAACTGATTTTTGACAAATTATCCAGAAAAGTAGGTGTTTCAAAGGAGTCTATAATTAAAGAATACAATAAGAGAAGTAGTAAGCAAAAGACTTTGATTAAGACTGCAAAACCTGCACCTAAAATGCAGGTTACAAAAATTACTACATGCCACGAAGAGGAGCTTATAAAACTGATACTTCTAAACAATGATTTTGCATTGCAGCTAAGTGAGATAGTCAATGAAGATACCTTTAAGGACTTAAAATACTATAATATAATAAAAGAGCTGTATGAATGCAGAATTAACGATATAAGTATTGACAGTGAAAGCTTAAATAAAATTGTTGGTGAAAGCATGGATGTAAATTTGCAGATTGACAATGTTGATTATGATAATTTAGAGGCTTTATTCA
>DCDU01000208.1:0-6015 GCA_002316585.1 Firmicutes bacterium UBA1047
TCCGTGGGGAACCTCTTCCTGCAAATACATTAGGGCCTTTTCTCTGATAATTTCCGCCGCAACAAAACGCTCCGGCCTGTCTGTTATATAGTCCGCCGGAAAATACATGGGTCCCGGTTTCAAATATTTTACAATTAATTTTATTAATGCATCCACTCCTAAATTATTAAGTGCGGATATGGGCATTATATCGTCAAAAACCTTATATTTGTCAAATTCAGCTGCAATGCGCATTGCAGCCTCTTGGTCAAACTTATCGATTTTATTTATTATTAATATTTTTTTTGTTTTTATATCCTTTATTTTCTCGATAATGAATTCATCCCCGGGTCCTATTTTGTTAAATTCATCCGTTATCATTATCAATACATCCATTTCCTCCAAGGCTGAGTCTACTTCCGTATTCATAAATTCACCGAGCTGATTTTTCGGCTTGTGAATTCCCGGAGTATCCATAAATATTATCTGAGCTTCATCGTCCGTATATACGGTTCTTATTGTATTTCTCGTAGTTTGCGGCTTATCAGACATTATAGATATTTTTTCGCCTATCATGTTATTCATAAGTGTTGACTTGCCGACATTTGGTCTTCCTATTATTGTTACGAATCCTGATTTAAACATATTGTTCCTTTCTATTTGTCTAAGTTTTCCGGTCCGAAGCTGTTAGGCAATAATTCATCCAAAGTGTAAACATCGTAAGAATCTAAATTTTTTGCACAGATAACCTTTATATCCTTGCCGAATTCCACCATAAACTGCCTGCATACTCCGCAGGGGAAAGAAGTTTTTATTTCGCTTCCTACAACCGCAATTTTGTCAATATCTCTGTAGCCTTCAGAAATACACTTCGTAAAAGCGACTCTTTCGGCGCATATTGTAGGAGAGAAGGATGCGGATTCTATGTTGCATCCGGTAAACACCTTGCCGCTTTTAGTATATACAGCAGCTCCCACTTTATATTTTGAATATGGACTGTATGATTTCTCTCTTGCCTCCATAGCAATTTTAATAAGTAATTTATCTTCCATTTTGTCCCCTTTCTTATTTATTCTAAAGTTACCTTATCAAGGCTGTTGACAACCTGTATCCATGTGTTTCCGGGATTTAATTTAAGCTCTTCCCCATCTGTATAAAATTTTAATCTGCTTTTTTCGGTAACCTTCTCCCATGTTATGGGAATACTTTCGCTGTTTGTAATATAAATACCCTTTCCTTCACCGACAGTTCCTAAATACAATCTGCCTTCATTGTCCAATACTGTCTTGGATGTTTCAATAATAATTATATTTTTTGCAGTTAACTGTTTTTTATCCAGCTCATCAATGTGTTTTTCATTATCCTTGAATCTTAAATATACGCAATTTTCTTCATTATATGTATAATCGGTTGTATTGTAAGCATTATATACTATATTTACATTTTCCGCATTGTTTGTTTCAAATTTATCTGATAATTTTGTATTTTTTTCATAGAATTCATATCCGTCAAAGCTGCCTTCAGCTCGGTATCCGTAAGATTCCGCTTCCTTCCTTATAGAGTTTAATGTAGTGTACATATTGTGAGGAGCATATTTTCCCGTATCATTGTACCTCCACATGGCTCCCGAATAAAGTCCGTCCACATCGGCAACACTCAGCCTTCTTATTTCTGCAAAAGCATCCTGACTTCCTCCGACATGGACAAATATTCCGTCATTTTCCAATGCATAATAAACTATGTAGGGTCTTGCGCTCCTTACAGGACCGACGCGCTCCGGTTCCTTTGAAAGAAATATACATAAATATCTGGTAAAAGGATGCTCTACTTCAACTTCATAAACAATTTCAGCTTGGCTTATACCCGCCTGCCATCTTGCACTTGGATGATTGTCAATTGATACCGCTACCGGTCTTTTAGATAATTCCTCGGGATAATACCTTAAGCCATCCAAGGGTGAAACAACCATGTTAGGGTCAAATGCTTCTTCGATATTATCTTCCGGGTCTTCCCCCGTCTCACCGATTATAGGTTCTTCCAACTCCGGTTTATCTACAGTTTCAGATGCGCAGCCGCTGATAAAAAGCAACAATAAAATTAAAACAACTGTTTTATTTTTCATGTCTCCCCCTATAGTTGTTTATTTAAATATTTTAAGATTTTTCATAACTTCTTTTTCTTTAGCTCTCATTTCCTTTTTATCATCACTGCTCATGTGGTCATATCCTAAAAGATGAAGCATGCTGTGAACGGTTAAATAAATCATTTCTCTTTCCATGCTGTGATTGAAGTCATTAGCTTGTTCAACTATTTTTTGAGTTGAGAGGACAATGTCCCCAAGAATGGCAACACCGTCAAATTCATCATCCATGGGAAAAGATAATACATCTGTTTCGCTGTCCACATTTCTGTATTCCCTGTTAAGCGCTTTAATTTCCTCATTGGTAACAAATGAAACGCTCACTTCAAAATCCCCGGTGAGTTCTTCTTCCGATAAAACTGCTTCCACAGCCATTTCTATTGCGTTTTCATTGTCCTTTGTAATTTCCATCACATCCTGCCTGTCATCAAACAATACACTTATCATTTTTTATTTACCTCATGCTTTTCATATGCTTTTATTATATCCTGAACTAATTTATGTCTTACGACATCAGTTGTGTGGAAAAACATGAAGCCTATGTCTTCCACTTCCTTTAAAATGTGAATAACAGACTTAAGCCCCGATTTCTTGCCTTCAGGCAGGTCTATTTGAGTTATATCTCCTGTTATTACAGCCTTTGAGCCATATCCTAAACGAGTTAAAAACATTTTCATTTGCTCATTTGTCGTATTTTGAGCTTCATCCAAAATAATGAAGGATGAATCAAGTGTTCGTCCTCTCATATAAGCTAAGGGAGCAACCTCAATCAGTTGTTTTTCAACATTCTTCATAAAGTTTTCTATTCCCATTATATCGAAAAGCGCATCATAAAGAGGTCTCAAATACGGGTCTACCTTATCCTGCAAATCCCCCGGCAAAAATCCTAACTTTTCCCCCGCTTCCACTGCAGGCCGTGTAAGAATTATACGCTCAACTTCTTTTTTTCTGAATGAATTTACTGCTGCTGCTACTGCCAAATATGTTTTGCCTGTTCCAGCAGGACCTATTCCGAAAGTAACATCCTTGGAATTAATCATGTCAATATATCTTTTTTGTCCTACTGTCTTTGGCTTAATAACTCTGCCTGAAGCAGATGTTACAATTACTTCCTTTAAAATTTGATTGTAGTCTATGTCTGAGTTTGATTTATTTGCTTCAATTAAATAAACAACCTTTTGATCGCTTATTTCACCTTCCGCTCGTACTGTATTTAATATATCCTTTAATATCTTTGCTGCCGCTTCCGATTTTTCCTTTTCTCCGGTTACTTTTACAGCTCCGTTTCTTACTAAAATATTAACGTCATAATAACTTTTAATAATTTTAATATTTTTATCATGAATCCCCAATAATTTAATTAATTCATCCTCGTTTGCAATTAAAACATTTTCTTCGAAAAAATCCATTAATCCTCCTAAGTTTCTTCTGTCTTATCTTCTGTAGTAGGAAAAATCCTTACCTTTTCTCCTATATCTTCAATTACTTCAATTTGTGCTATTAAATAATAAAAATCTTCATCATCCGAAAAGTTAATGGTTGATTTTAAAATTCTGCTGTCATCATTGCACCTTTTAAGCAATTCATCATACATGCTGATTTTCATTTTATTTTGTGCTGTTTTTTCATCTATTTCAATTTCCATTATTACTTCTTCATAGTATACACCCTTTAAAATGCTAATATCAGTTAATTTTGAAATAATAGGCACATTTATATTGCTCTCCCTATAATTATAATTTTCATAGGGCTCTTTGTCACCTATTATTTTAATACTATTTCCATTTATTTTCAAGTAATAAACAGACTTGCTTTTATTCGTTGACACATTCACGCTTCTTATTTTTTCTTCTTTCATTTCGAAATTATAATATGTTTTGCCATAAACAACGCCCTCTGAAGGTACCATAACAAATTCTTCCGAGTTTTTATTTTTAACTATTCCCATTATCAAGGTCTGACCCTCATATACAACGCTCCCCTCCTTGACCACAGGCTGACCGCTTTTAGCTATTACCTTGCTTATAATTGCATTTTTTGCAGAAATAATGCTGCTTGGCTCATTGCTTTTTATTTTAGACGGCTCAGGCTCCCTTTCTCTCACAAAAATAATTAATTTAGAGCCTTCCAAATATACTTCAACAAATTTATAATTTTCAAAATTATTATAAATTAGGGTTTCTAATTTTTTAGTTTCTATTTGTGACATGAAAACAGGTATATTAATTTGGTTTTCCGACAGCAGGGCGAGTATTTTATTTGTATTTGTCTGGTTTGTTCCCACAACTTCAACTTCCCATATCATTGAAGTCAGCAGATAAAGAGATATTATCAATATAAAAACCCCAATTGAAAAGCCTCTTCTGAATTTAACCTTGTTAAGTTTTAACATAAATCCTTTTTTACCGACCGGTTTCATTATTTCATTAATAAAATCTGAGTTTTTAATATAATCATCATAGGAAATTTTAAATTTTATCCCTTTGTTTTTCTTTTCTACATCCCAAACCGTAATATTTTTTCTCCGGAGTATATTCAAGATTTTTTCCGAGTTAATGTCATCCAGGCGAATGACAACATAGCCTCTAATTAAATACATCAGCTTGAATATTAACATGACTACTCCTTCATACTAAATATTATTTCTTTGATATTCCCCTTTACTATTACTTTATAATTATTGATTTCTTCTATTTTAAATTTGGAGCCCTTTATTGTTATATCCTGGTCATTGGTTTTCACACTTACCATAGTGTCTTCATAGATTTTTATCCCCAAATGATTTTCTATTATAACCTTTTTATTGCCATGCATCCTTAAATCAAAATTATCCGATAAAACATTATTAGGAATTTCCAATTCATCAGCCAAGTTGCTCCTGAAATTGTTAAACTTGCTCATAATCCCCTCCAAAGCAAATATTTGTCTTATAATAAATTATGCAGGTAGTGACAAGTCTATGAAAATTAAAAAGAACCCTTTGGGCTCTAAGAGGTTATTTACAAATTAATAAAAAGAAAGAAAAATACAAGGAATGTGAAATATAATCATAATTTTATAGTTGTATACTACCAAATATCAATAAATAATTTATAGCTCCCGTCAACTTTTCACCCGAGTTGTTATTATATGACTACCCATTGAGCCGGCAGAATAGATAATCCGTCTATTGCTTAAAAAAATTGGTGTAACACTTGTCCTATTTCTGCATATATTAAATTGGGTATAGAATGTCCTGATTATATCGATGATAATAAATTAAAATATATCCTAACTCATTGTTATAAATTAATCAAATGATATATTTGGACAATACGCAATATAAATCAGTAAAATAATAGTTGTAAATATTATCAGAGTTAAGACTTTTTCCTTTACAGCAACCTCCAATTTTGTTATGCAATAAATGATGTCTGTTGTTTATAATAAATAAATTACCTTAATTTGGATAATAATATAATAAATCCATAATTTTATTCTCCCATTTTCTATTTATTACTTTTTATACCAACTCATCTCTTTCTTATAATAATAAATGCAAATGATTTCCCATTAAAGATAGACATACAATTATTTGATGCATTATTATTATAGTCAATACAATTATACAATGTATTTCATACATATACAATCATATCTTCCGCAAAAATAACCCCCACTTATAGAAGTGGGGGGCATAATAATTTGATGTATGATTTTTATATGCCGATTATGTTGTTTCTATTTTTTCCCATAGGAATCTGTGTTCACATAATTAGTTAGGATTATTTGTCATTAACAACTGAATTTCCGGCAATTCGACCAAATGTTGTAACATCAGCGGTTGCATTGCCTCCAAGTCGGTTTGAACCATGAATGCCTCCTGCTACTTCACCTGCTGCATATAATCCGGGGAT
>DCDU01000208.1:6179-6620 GCA_002316585.1 Firmicutes bacterium UBA1047
TGCTGCATATAATCCGGGGATTATTTGTCCATCTACATCTAATACATGAGCCTGAGGGTCTATTGCCAGTCCTCCCATAGTATGATGAATAGACGGAGCCCTAGGTGTTGCATAGAATGGTCCGACTTCAATCTTATCAGCAAATAACTTTCTGCCAAATACCGGGTCTAATTTATTTTCGACCATTTCATTATATTCGGCAACTGTTTGTTCTAAACTACCGGCCTGCATTCCTAATTGTTTTTCTAAATCAGAAAGGGTGTCGCCTTTATAAATACGTCCAAGTTTTACCAGTGTTTCAACATTTTCATTAAATGAATTTTTTTCCTCAACTATTTTTGAGTCATTTATATCATAGCACATACCATCTGTCTGCTGTTTAATTGCCGCCACAAAATCATCGCGTCTCGCATCTTCATTAACAAATCTTTTTCCTTCTTT
>DCDU01000208.1:6741-10014 GCA_002316585.1 Firmicutes bacterium UBA1047
ATCTTTTTCCTTCTTTATTAACATCAATAACATTATCCAATCCGGATACCTTGCGTGCACGTCCTTGTAAAGTGCCTGTTCCCGGAGTTGCAAGAGGGTAAACTTGTATATATTCCATACCTGTTGTTCCTGCACCGATTTCTGTTGCCATTACAATTCCGTCTCCGGTAGCACCCGGTTGATTAGTTGATACCATATCGGGAGTAAGTGCAGGATTATATTTAGCTCTTAACTCCTTATTATTACTAAATCCTCCTGTGGCAATAACAATACCTTTTAGTCCGGTAAATTCATAAGGACTTCCAAATTGGTCTGTTGCATTAACAGCAACCACTCTGCCCGAATCGTCTGTATATAGGCTTTCACCCTTCATTTCGGTTATTATTTCTACGCCAAGCTCTACGCATCTGTTATATAAAGGCTCAACTAAACCTGTACCCGCAGGCGCATCAAATTGGTGTGTTCTTTGCCATAAAGCACCTGCCCCCTGACTCACTTTATCAGTTACAGGGCTTCCAAGTTCTATTAACCAATTAAGAGTAGGTAAAGTATTTTCTGCATAACTGCGGATTACTTTAACATCTCCGACATAATCTCCGCCATAATATGTTTGAAGCGCATGCCACTCCGGACAGTCAAATAAAGTAGTTACACCTGATGCTAAGTATTCATCATACTTTGACTTAACATCGGATATTAATTGTTCATGCTCGTCATTTACAGGTTCGGTTGCTATTGCTTTTTCAACAGCTTCCTTAAGTGTATCTGTCATCGGCAAAGCACTTTGGCGCTCTGAATCGGAAGTATTGTAAGCACTCGCACATCTTGCTGTATTGCCGCCGATTAATGGCATTTTTTCAATTACGATAACTTTAGCACCTTTTTCAGCAGCTGTTGCAGCAGCTGATAAACCTGCACCGCCGGCACCTATTACTATTACATCTGCCTCCTTTTTAGTTACTTCTGTTTTCTTTTCACCAATAGGAGGTATCTCAGCGTTCAATTTAGATGGGTCAGCTCCCGCTTGTTTGATGCAATCTGAAATTGCTGACTTTAATGAAGCACTGGTTACAGTAGCGCCTGAAATCGTATCAACTGATAATGTTTGATATTCGACAACTTGTTTTGGTATTAACTCAATTGCCTTATCTCCGATAAATTTGGTTTCAGAATTTTTTGTAACATCCACCGATAGAATTTTACTTTCATCGACCTTTACCTCTACCTCAATGTAGTCATTATTTCCATAGACTTCTGCTTTATAAGTACCAGGATTAAATAATGATTCCTGTTCGGTTTTTTCATTTTGCTCTGTTGGAGTTTGAGCACATGAAGCTAAACTTAAAACCATTAAAAAAATTAATACAATAGATAGAAATTTTTTCATTTTTATATCCATCCCTTTCGTTTTGCTCAAGGCACAGCATAACGAAAATGTTGCCCTGAGCGTTATTTTATTTTTATAATAACACATAGGACAACCCTTTATTGTTCTTTGGACGGTCAACGCAAAACCTTATTAGGCTTATCCATTGCTTGATTGCTTCATACAATTATTACGTTTCATCCTTGGACTTATCGTTTACAACCTCACGTTCATATGGTTCTTTAATATCAACGGTCTCTGCTGCCTTGTTTTATTATGTATTGTTTATTATAATACAAAATATGCTTAACATCAATGGTTTTTTGTGAATTTAGCTTATTTTTATATTCACCGGCCTCTTCCCTTGAGACTTTTTTATTGCCTAAAAGGGTAATAATACACAAACCCTTAAAGAAATCCTTCCTAATAATAGCAATTATTTAGGAAGGATTTCTTTATTTTTTCCTCAATTTTTCATCTATAATATTGTTGTCAAACGGAGTTTTGAATGCTGCCTGATTTTTAAATTCAGTTACAACCTTTCGTACTCTGTTAAATGAAGCCAATGTTCCCGGTCCTGCAATACACCCGCCGGGACATGCCATGCCTTCTAACAAATACCCGTTTTTCTTTCCTGCCTTTGCCAGTCTCATCAGCTTTACACACTCATGTAAAGTAGAAGCGCCTTCAACATTTATTTCCTTTGAAGGATCTATTGTTTGAGCAGTCTTTTTGACAGCCTCGGCTACTCCTCCGGCTATCGCATAGCCACGTCCTAATGTCGAAGCATCCTGTATTTCTTTAGATACTTCTATTTCGGACAGTTCTATGCCTTTCGCAACAAACATGCCCATAAGCTCTTCAAAGGTTATAACAAAATGAACATAGTCCTTAACATCTTTTCTCAATGCTTCCAATTTCTTTGATATGCAAGGTCCTATAAATGTTATTTTAGCTTCGGGATCCTTATTCTTAATATACTTTGCTGTTTCAACCATTGGAGATGCAGAATCAGATATATACTCATATTGATCCGGGAACATTTTTTCAACCATTATAGTCCAGGAATTGCAGCAACTTGTTCCCATATAAGGAATTTCTTCCGGAACTCTTTCAAGAAATTCATTGGCTTCCCGTAATGTTGTTATATCAGCTCCTAAGCTTACTTCTACCACATCTTCAAATCCAAGCTTCTTTATGCCTTCAAATATCTGAACAGGGGTTGCCAATGGACCAAATTGTCCCAAAAATGAAGGTGCTATGATGGCATACATGTGATTGTTGGTTTTCAGTGCTTTTATCAGCTGATATATTTGAGATTTATCTGCTATGGCTCCATAGGGGCACTGAGTGATGCAAGCTCCGCAGGATGTGCATCTGTCCCTGTTTATCTTAGCTCTTCCCAAATAATCACTTTCTATGGCATTAACGCCGCATGCAGCGGCACAAGGCCTGTCATATTGAACAATTGCCTTGTAAGGGCAGGTTTCTTTGCATCTTCCGCATCTAATACATTTATCACTGTCAATTATTGATCTGTTCTTTCCTATTGAAACTGCATTTACAGGGCACACATTGGTACATGGGTGAGCTAAGCATTTCCTGCAATTGTCCGTAACATAAAAAGTCTTAGTAGGACATGCTTCACATGCAAACGTAATTACATTTATCAATGGTTCTATAAAATTTGTTTTATCAACATCCACTTCGGAAATTCCGTCGGTAATTCGATGGTATTCCGTTGGCTTTCTTGCATTTAAACCTATTGTAAGCCTCAATCGCTCATCTACTATTGCTCTTTCTCTAAATACGCTGTCTCTGTATGTAGCTACTTCGCCAGGTAAAATCTCAAATGATGATTTCTCCAACTCACTTAAATCCGTTCCATCATAAGCCATTTTTGCTAT